>CACZXQ010000018.1:0-3290 GCA_902785115.1 Oscillospiraceae bacterium
ACGGGCGCACGGGCGTGGAGATGGAAGCCCTCACGGCGGTGAGCGTCGCGGCGCTCACGGTGTACGATATGTGCAAGGCCGTACAGAAGGATATGACGATCACGGACATCCGCCTGGTGGAAAAGACCGGCGGCGTCCACGGCGATTATCGGAGGAGAGAAGCATGACAGGAACGATCCTCGCTGTCTGCGTCAGCGAGAAAAAGGGACAGCAGAAGCACCCGGTGGACGAGATCGCGCTTATGCCCCATGTGGGCATTCCCGGCGACGCCCACGCGGGGGACTGGCACAGGATGCTGAGTTTGCTCAGCGCCGAGAGCGTGCGCAAGCTGCAGGAGAAGGTGAATATCCCGCTGCTGCCCGGCGCCTTTGCGGAAAACGTGCTGGTGGACGGCGTCAGCGTCCATACGCTCCCGGTGGGGACGAAGCTGCGCGTGGGAACGGCGCTCTGCGAGGTGACGCAGATCGGCAAGGAGTGCCACGCCGACTGCGCGATCCGGCAGCAGGCGGGGGACTGTGTGATGCCCCGGGAGGGCATTTTCGCCCGCGTTCTGGAGGCGGGAACGGCAAAAGCGGGAGATATCGTTGAGGTGATCGCGTGAACAAGGAAGAAATCACAGCACTTTTGGAAAAGGTAAAAGACGGGGCGGTCTCCGTGGAGGAGGCTGTGCTCAAGCTCAAGATGCAGCCGATTCAGGAGATCGGGGACTACGCCAAGGTCGATCTGCACCGGGGGCTCCGGCAGGGCGTGCCCGAGGTCATCTACGGCGCGGGCAAGACCCCGGAGCATATCCTCGGCATCGCCAAAGCCATGCGCGAGAGCGGGCAGGAGACCGTGCTCGTGACCCGCATGACGGCCGAGAGTGCGGCGCTTGTCGAGCGCGCGCTGCCGCTTACTTACGATCCGCTCTCCAAGACCGGCGTGATCGGGCGTTTGCCGGAGCCTACCGGCAAGGGCACCGTCGTCGTCGCGACCGGCGGCACGAGCGATATTCCCGTGGCCGAGGAGGCCGCCGTCACCGCCGAGGCGCTGGGAAACCGCGTCCTGCGGCTCTACGATGTGGGCGTGTCCGGCATCCATCGGCTCCTGAGCCACATGGAGGAAATTATGAGCGCCCGCGTCATCGTCGCGGTGGCGGGGATGGAGGGCGCGCTGCCATCGGTGATCGGCGGCCTGGCCGATTGCCCGGTGATCGCCGTTCCCACCAGCGTGGGCTACGGCGCAAGCCTTGGCGGCGTGGCGGCGCTTTTAAGTATGCTCAACTCCTGCGCAAGCGGCGTCTCCGTCGTGAACATCGACAACGGCTTTGGCGCGGGCTACATGGCTTCGATGATCAACCACCTCGATTGATATGACCTTACAGGAATTTTTCACCCAAAACCCACACTGCGCCCTGGCCTTTTCCGGCGGGGTGGATTCGGCGTACCTGCTGTACGCGGGTTTACAATATGGCGCGGAGATACGCCCCTACTACGTCAAGAGCCGGTTTCAGCCGGACTTTGAGTACCGCGACGCGCTGCGCCTCTGCGAGAGCCTGGGCGTGACGCCGACCGTGCTGCGCGTGGACGCGCTGTGTGTGGACGCGGTGCGCGCAAACGGCGCGGATCGCTGCTACCATTGTAAGATCAATATTATGTCAACCATCCTCGCCCGCGCGGAGCAGGACGGCTATACGGTTCTTCTCGACGGCACCAACGCCTCGGACGAGGCCGGCGACCGCCCCGGTATGCGCGCGCTGGGGGAGCTCGGCGTGCTCTCGCCCCTGCGGCTCTGCGGTCTGACGAAGCCGGAAATCCGGCGGCTTTCGCGCGAGGCGGGGCTCTTCACCTGGGATAAGCCCGCTTACGCCTGCCTCGCCACCCGCGTCAAGACCGGGGAGGCGATCACGAACGAGCGCCTTGCCGCCATCGAGCGCAGCGAGGATTGGCTCTTTTCCCGGGGCTACACGGATTTTCGCGTCCGCACGACGGGGAACAAAGCGCTTTTGCAGGTTCCGGCGACCCAGCTTGCCCGCGCCAGGGAAGAGCTTCCCGCGATCCGGCAGCGGCTCTCGGCGGACTTTTCGAGCATTGAACTTGACCCGAAGGGGAGATAAACAGCCTTATGAAGACCTTATACCTTGACTGCGGCATGGGCGCGGCGGGCGATATGCTCACGGCGGCGCTTCTGGAGCTGCACCCGGAACCCGAAGCCTTTCTCAAGCGCCTGAGCGCCGCGCTGCCGGAGGAGATCACGGTCTCCGCCGCGCCCGATGAAAAGTGCGGCCTGCGGGGAACGCACGTCACCGTCAGCATTGAGGGCGACGAGGAGGGCGAAGCGCTCCACCACCATCACCACCACACGAGCGTGCGGGAGATCCGGGAGAGGATCGAGAGCCTTCCCGTTCCCGAGCGCGTGAAGGCGAACGTCGGCGCGGTATATGACGCGATTGCGGAGGCCGAGAGCGCCGTGCATGGGGAAGCGGTGGAGAACATCCATTTGCACGAGGTCGGCTCCTGGGACGCGCTGTGTGATGTGCTCGCGGTCTGCTGGCTGCTTGACGAACTCAAGCCCGAGCAGATCCTCGCCTCCCCGGTGCATGTGGGGAGCGGGATGGTCAAATGCGCCCACGGGCTGCTGCCCGTGCCCGCCCCGGCGACAGAGCGGCTGCTGCGCGGCATCCCCATCTATCAGGGGGAACTGCGCGGCGAGCTCTGCACCCCCACGGGGGCGGCGCTGCTGCGGCATTTCGTGCGGGACTTTGTCCCCATGCCGAGGCTTCGCGTGGAAAAATGCGGCTTTGGCACCGGGAAAAAGGACTTTCCCGCGGCGAACGGTCTGCGCGCCCTCTGGGGCGAGACGGAGGAGGCGGGCGACAGGGTGCTGGAGCTTGTCTGCAACCTCGACGACATGAGCGGCGAGGCTATCGGCTTTGCGATGGAGCGCCTGCTGGAGGCCGGGGCGCTGGACGTAAGCACCACGCCCATCGGCATGAAGAAATCACGGCCAGGGGTTATGTTAACCTGCATGTGCCGCGCGGAGCAGCGGGACACGATGCTGCGCCTGCTGTTTCAGCACACGACGACGCTGGGCGTGCGGGAGTACGCCTGCGCGCGCTACACGCTCGCCAGAAGCATGAGAACGGAGGAAACACTCCACGGCGCGGTGCGCGTCAAAAGCGCCGAGGGCTGGGGCGTCAGGCGCGAGAAGCCGGAGTTTGAAGACCTCGCCCAGATCGCCCGCGAGCAGGGCATCTCCCTGCGGGAAGCGGCGGAAGCAGTTTTGAGTCGTGAGTTTTGAGTTTTGAGGAA
>CACZXQ010000018.1:3296-23982 GCA_902785115.1 Oscillospiraceae bacterium
CGGTCAGGTTCTGCAGGCCGGTGCTGGTGGTGATGTTTTCGTTTTTCATATCGGTATCCTCCCTGTTTTCTCTTGATGGTTCCAGTATACATAATCCGGTGTCCCATTGAACGGACTTTCACACGCATCTTGCAAGAAAAGCGCAGAGAGGCTATAATGGGGCATCACTTGTTTGGGAGAACACTATGCCGAATATCATCGAGATCACCGATTTTTCCGCGCCCGCGCTGGACGTGTACGCAAGGCTCACCGAGGGGCAGCTCAAATGCCGCGCCGATCTCGCGAAGGGGCTGTTCATTGCCGAGAGCCCGAACGTGATCCTGCGCGCGCTGGACGGGGGCTATGAGCCGGTATCGCTGCTGATGGAGCGCAAGCACATCGAGGGGCAGGCGCGCGAGGTCGTTGCGCGCTGCGGGGACATTCCGCTCTACACCGCGCCCCTTGCGGTGCTGACAGAGCTGACGGGCTTTCCGCTCACGCGGGGCGTTCTCTGCGCCATGCGCCGCCGCCCGATCCCGACGGTGGAGGAGGTGCTGCAGGGCGCAAGGCGGATCGCGGTGCTCGAGAACATTATGAACCCCACCAATGTCGGGGCGATCTTCCGTTCCGCCGCCGCGCTGGGCATGGACGCGGTGCTGCTCACGCCGGCCTGCAGCGATCCCCTCTACCGCCGCGCCGTGCGCGTCAGCATGGGGACGGTGTTTCAGATCCCCTGGGCGCAGATCGGGCAGGAGCTTTCTGACTGGCCGCAGCCGGGGCTGAAAACGCTGCGGGATTTGGGCTTCAAGACCGCCGCCATGGCGCTGCGGGACGACTCGGTTTCCATTGACGATGTCGCGCTGATGGCGGAGGAGAAGCTCGCCATTGTCCTCGGCACCGAGGGCGAGGGGCTGGCCGACGGCACGATCGCGGACTGCGACTACACCGTGCGCATCCCGATGTTTCACGGGGTGGACTCGCTGAATGTCGCGGCGGCCAGCGCCGTGGCCTTCTGGCAGCTCAGCAAAAGGCGGGCGGAATGAGCATCTATCCGGACTTTTACGAGCGCTTTGCCTGCCTCGCGGGAGCCTGTCGGCACTCCTGCTGCCGGGGCTGGGAGATCGACGTGGACGAGCAGAGCGCCGCGGTTTACGAAGCGCTGCCCGGCGCCCTGGGCGATCAGCTGCGGCAGAGCATCGAACACGGTGACGAGGGCGCGCATTTTCGCCTGACCGCGGAGGCGCGCTGCCCCTTTCTGCGCATCGACGGTCTGTGCGAGTTGATCGTAGAGCTGGGCGAGGACGCGCTCTGTGACATCTGCGCCCTGCACCCGCGCTTTTACGAGGACGTGGGGGAGACGGAGCTTTGCGGCTTGGGGCTAAGCTGTGAGGCGGTCTGCGCCCTGCTGCTCGAGACGGAAGCGCCGCTGTGCTTTGTGGACGGGGAGAGCGGGGAGTGCTTTGATTTTGCGCGTTTGCTTATACGCCTCGGCTTTTCCACGGAAGAGCAAGCGCTTGCATACAGCGGGAAAAAGCCCTCGGAAGCCTTTCTCGACCGCCTTGCGGGGACGGAGGCCATCGACGCGCACTGGACAGCGGAGCTTGCGGCGCTCAGGGCGGCGCTGCCGGGGCTGACAATGCCGACGGATCTGCGCTATGACCGCGTGCTGCAGTATCTTCTCTACCGCCAGCTTGAGCGGGCGGAGGACTGGGGCTTGGACGTACTCGTTCGTTACGCGCAGGAGAGCACGGCTTTCATCGCGGCGCAGGACGCCATGGAGGGCTTTGACCCGGAGCATCTGCGACGTTATTCCGAGCAGATCGAATACAGCACCGAGAATGTGGAGATCCTTTTACCAAAATGAATAGGCTGTGAAAAAAGTCGTGCCGCATTAAATCCCGGTTGTAGGGGACGCGGCTCTCTGCGTCCCGGCGGAAAAAGCCCGATAAACAAAAGTCTCCGGCGAAATTCGGCTTTGATTGCCGTTTTTCGTCGGAGATTTCTATAGTCTTTTCATCTGTGCTGCGCGGGCTGCCGAGGGCGTCAGCCCCTACGGGGTCAGAGGGTCACTGAATGATTGCGTCAAGCTCTGCGATGGCCTGCGTCAGATCGTCGCTCACGATGCGCGCGTCCGCGAACGCGGAGAGGGCGCGCTGTTTATCACTGCTCTCGAGGCGTACCGAGAGCTCAAAGGGGCTGCGGGCGATGGCCTCATAGCGCGCGCGAAGCACAGCCGGGCTCGGTTCAATGTAGACGCAGACGGCCTCGGGCATATTGGCCTTGACCTGGGCTGCGCGCTCGACCTCGAGATTCAGCAGCACGTTCTGCCCCGCGTTCAGCTTTTCCTCCACGAGAGCGCGGGAGGTGCCGTAGTCGTTTCCGGCAAACTCCGTGCACTCGAGCATCCCGCCGGAGTCCTTCAGCGCCTTCCAGCCGTCGAGATCGTAGAAGAAAAAGCCCACGCCGTCGGTTTCGCCCTTTTTCATCTTCCGGGCGGTGATCGGCGTCACGGCGGACACGTCTGCGCGCTTTGCGAATATCGCGGCCACAATATCGGAGATCCCGGCGCCCGACGGCCCGGAGACGACATACAGTTTCTTGCGCATTAAAACCAGCTCCTCGCTTTTCGATTTCTGCCCCTATGATACTAAAAAAGCGGCGATATTGCAAGAAAAAAACACACCCCGCCCAAGCCGGGTGTTCATAAGACAGTTTTGAAAGTCAAACTGATTTGGGCATCTGGCTGGCAGGGTTGGCAACAAAAAGGAAGATGATCTGCATTTTCATGTGCAGGTCATCTTCCTTTTTTACGGTATAGAGCTGTAATTGTTAATTTGCTTACTTTTTCTCTTCACCGGTACCCAGATCGCACTATGATAATCCGGGTCAGTCATTTCTCCGTTTACACAGTCATACCACTCAACCGTTGCATTTCCGCTGAGCTCATAATCCGGATTGCCGGGTAACCATTCAGAGAAGATTCGGGTGTTCACACTCTGCAGTGTCTGCGGATTAGGTCCGATGCAATCGAATATCGCCCATTCATTCCTTGGGAACTCGTAGACCACCATTCCATCCGGTACTGCTCCGCCCGTGTACTTGCCCGCGATCAGATAGCGGAACTTGCCTCCGCCGATATCGTCGATGCAGACGCCATATTCCCCGATGCAGTTGTCCACCAGCGCCTGCTCATAGAGATTCGCCGGTGCATATCCCGCATAAACACGGTTGGCATACTTCTCACAGGTTTCATTCCAGAACTTCGGGATTTCTGCATAAGCGGTTTCATTGTCGAAAACCTTCTGAAAGCCGATGACCTTGAAGGGAAACATGGGCGCAATTTTGACATCCATTTGACTGCCTCCTTGTACCGATAATTTGATTGTCAAGGGAAGAAAGACTTTTCCGGCGGCTCCGTCGCGGACCTGTGAAGGGGTCGCACCGTGAAAACGGGAGAATGCTTTTGTAAAGCTTTCCGGAGTATCATAGCAGTACCGAAGGGCAATCTCGATCACCTTGTCTTCTGTCTCTTTGAGGTCCCGTGCCGCTTGATACAGTCTGCGGTTTCGCATGTATTCTCCGATTCCATAGCCGGTCATCAGCGAAAAGCCCCTCTGGAGGAAAAACGGGGAAAGATGCACCCGGGCAGCCACATCCTGCGCACTGATGTCGTCGGTCAGATGCTCTTCCATATAATTGATCGCTGTACGAATACTGCTAAGCCACTCCATCGGCAGATCCTCCGTCCCTTGATGGGATCATTGTATCTCTCAAAACGGAAATTGTCCTGTCATTTCCTGCCCGGATCTGTCCTGCCGCTATCCCTTTCGGATCGGGTGCCGAATCACCGTCTTCCGCTTTTCCGGCGACACCTTTCTTGCGTCGCTCAGATAGATCTCATGGTGCATTCTCTGACTTGTTAAGTCCAGAACATATCCCTGGGACTCCATGTACTCATGCATCCGGGCAACCGTCGCGGGTTCATCGTCATAGGAACCAACGTGCAGGCATTGAACGCACAGCCCCTCATCATAGGTCAGGAACTCTGCCTTCGAGAAGTCCGTCTTCTTTTTCCTTGTCGCCTCCCCGACGGCCCACGCAAAATCATCCGCGGTCACGAAATCGGGCAGACGGATCACGGAGATCCACTGAAAGGTGTCTTTCCGCGCATAGTCAATGCCCTGAACCCCGTCCTGCCACCAGAAGCCTTCCAGCGGAGGAACGACGTAATCGAAATAGCCCTCGATGCGATGATCCCCCATTTTGCTCATCTTGATGGTAAAGGCGATGCCGTACAGCAGAGCGATGGACTGCTTGTATTCGCCATCCTCCTGATTGGGGTCGCCCTGTCCCCGAACAGCGATATAATTTATGGGCGGCACCGTTACGATGCCGGGTTTGTTCTTTGGCATGTAGAATTCTTTATATTCTTTTTTGAAATCAAAAGCCATTGCTTCGCCCCCCAAAGTTTATTCTTTCCTTTTACATGGCATGGATTTCATTTACAGAATCCCAAAAGGAAGACCGGACCGAGCCCTTTATGCCTTCCGGTAAAATGAGTACTGCTGCGCTTTTTCAAAGCCGAGCTTCTCATAGAACGGGAGATCGGAAATCACATAGGCTTCCTTTGCTCCTAAAGCTTTTGCACGGGAAAATGCTTCTGAAAGAAGCGCGGAGGCAATGCCTTTCCCGCGGTAACCCGGAATTGTGCAGACCGCCTCGTAATCCTCGTCCCGGTAGCCGCGGACGCTCACTTTGGGCTGCCAATACTGAATGCCCCAGTGTTCAAAGTCCCACTGCTCGCTGTAATCGTTGCACTCATAATCCACGTACCAGAGCAGTCCGTTATGCACAACAAAATTGGTCGGGTAATAGTCGATGTTCAGCCCGGCCGCCATGGCCTTTGCCGCCATATCCCGCACCTGGGGCAGATACGGCTCGACCGAGGCGCCGGAGCGTAGCAGCTCCATCACAGTCGGCCCCTCGATATAGTCCTTGACGATCCGCTCCGCGTTCCTGTCAACGGCTTGCATCCGGGGGATACGGATGCCGGCTTTTCGCAGCCGCTCATAATCCCGCAATTCGGCCTCGATCTTGTTGCCGAAGGTATAGTAATCGCAAGGTTCGTGATGGATCTGCTTGATCACCGCCTGCTGTCCATCTCTTTCCGCGAGATAAGAATACCCGCCTTTGCCTTTGCCAAGCAGGTGAAGAAGACGGTATGGGATTTCGTTGACTGTTAGTTCTTGTTCCATAAACGTCACCATTTATCAGTTATCGAAGCATTTTTATCATGCCGGGCCCGTCACACGCGCAGGGGCGTTCTTCAAAGCCCATTTTTCGATAGAAGGGGAGCGCTTCTTTTGTACTGATGAGTTCCAGGCTCACCGCCCAGCCGGACGCGAGGCTGTCCCGGATGAACTGCTCCAGCGCGTGAAGAAGCAGTTTGCCTGCCCCTTTTGCCTGATCATCCGGGTGTACGGCAAAGTCCTTGATATAGAATGACATTCCGCCGTCACCGATCAGACGCACCATGCCCACAGGCTTTCCATTCTCAAGCGCTGTAAAGGTCGCCAGGCTGTTTTGGAGGGCAATGCGAATCTGCTCTCGGCAGGGAGGTTCCCAGCCGACCGAGGCATACAACTCTATAAAAGTTTCCTCGGTCAGGATATTGCTTTTCACTTCCATCGTTTCCGCAAACCCCTCTTCTTGAAATTCTGTTTTTCGCAAGAGCCGGTACACCGCCCAGGATGCACCGGCTCCCGCTTTCGTTCGCCATTCGGTTTAGAAGATCTGTCCCGGGAGTCTCAGCTTCTCTTTGTGGGGAAATGCTTTATAGAATTTCTCCACGTCCGCGTCGTCCACGTAGTAGCCCCGCGGCGTCTGGTAGACGCCGGTGATCCCGTCCAGAAAGCCGGGAATCAGCTCTTTGCAGAGGAAGAAGGAGTCGTCCGCGCCCTCCGGCAGGTCGTGATAGCGGATACCGAAGCTCCGGGCATAAGTAAAGCCGCTGTGGCCGTAGAAACCGATATTGCCCTCGAAGAGCACCGCGCCGAAGCCCATGGCTGCTGCCTTCTCCAGCGAGTAATCCAGCAGCTTCTTGCCGTAGCCCTTGCGCTTCAGCTCCGGCGTGATGCCGATAGGTCCCATAGTCAGTACGGGGATCACCCTGCCGTCGTCGGCTTCGATGACGGTGCGCATGAACATGTTCTGCCCGATCAGTACGCCGTTCTGTTCCATCACGAAGTCCAGCTCCTTTACGAAAGCCGGATCGTCCCGCAGCACATGGATCACAAAGTGCTCGCTGCAGCCCGGACGGTACACGTTCCAGAACGACTCTCTGACGAGGTTCTCAACTTCTCTGTAGTCTTCAGCTTTTTCTAAACGAATGGTATAGTCATTTGTATTCATTGTTTTTCCTCCTGAAAATTGTTGACTTCAATTGCCTTTCAGCGGGAGGCTTGTTCGATTGTCGGCAAACCTCCCGGTCAGCCCACAATCTCCGGCGTGTTGTAGGTTTTCAAACACTGCGCTCCTTGAAAAAATATTTCATCAGGCCTTTCGGCTTTATGATTTCTCCCTTATCGGCGGATATACATCCTTGTCATCTCCGGTTCCCCGTCACCCTGCACCATGCAGAGGAATTCCCAGCCGTAGCGCTCATAAAAGCCGGTGTGATCGGTGACAAGGTACAGCGGAGAGATGCCTTTTGCGCGCATGTCCTCCACCGTCATGTTCAGCAGCCGCCCGGCGATCCCCTGACAGCGGCAGTCCGCCTCGGTGTACACCGCACAGACATTGGGCGTCAGATCCTTGCGGTCATGAAAGTCGTTTTCGATGACCCCCAGCCCTCCGACGATCCGCTCACCGCTAAGGCACAGATACCAGCCGTATTCCGTCTCCCGGTTCAGATAGGCCGTCATGCATTCAAGATAGGCCTCTTTCGGCACGTGCCATTTTTCGTGAAACCAGGCCGCCGCCCGATCCGTGAGTTCCGGGCGGTCACGCAGGGTAATGAAAGCATATTTCGATTTCATTTTTTCTTCCTCCAAATGGAAAGGCCGTTCTCGTGCCCCTCACATAGCGCTTGGCCATTCCAGCTCCAGCCGCATGAGCACCAGCTCCTGCCAGCCGGTCAGACGGGAGCGGAAGCCCTTCGGGTTCCTGCCGTACTCCACAAAGCCCACGCTCCTGTACAGAGCGAGGGCGCTTTTGTTCTCTGCGACCGCCTCCAGCTCCAGCTGGACATACCCGGCAGTCCGTGCGCATTCGATGCACCCTTCGGTCAAAGCCCGCCCGATCCCGAGACCCCAGTATGCCTTATCCACACTGATGCCAAACTCCGCGCGGTGACGGATCTTTTCCTTGCGGGCAACACAGGTAACACCGGCTGAGCCAACGATCGCGCCGTCAACAAACGCAAGGAGTTCGATTTCATCGGCACTGGCTGTCTTTCTTCGCAGCAGCTCGGCCTCGTCCTCGGCGGTATAGCTGTGCTCCTCCGGGTACGTGAGCAAATAATCCGTCTGCGTATGGGTGAGGTTGAAGATGTCGAGGAGCGCCTGCCCGTCCTCCGCCGTTCCGTTTCGGAGTGTGCAGGCTCTGCCGTCCTTCAGTGTAATGATTTTACGATAGTTCATCACAATTCCCTTCTGTTTCGGCGAAGAGTCGTATAATTCACTGTCTGACGCCGATCATTCGGCGGATCGTATCCGCATAGTCCTGCGCATGGTTGATGGAAAACTCCCCATGATAGAAGTCGCGGAAGCAATGAAGCTGACTGTCCGGAAGTGTTTTGCCGATCAACTCTGCAGAGCGTTTGATCTCGTTCGTCTCTCTGCCGCCATAGTACACACGCACCTTAGCGTCGCTGCTCTGGATCGAGTCTTTTAGCGCATAAGCGGTGCTCGCTTTCATAAAGGCGATCATGTCGCTCTTTTTGATCTGGCAGGTGTCCCGGTAATAGTCTTCAAACAGTGACCGCTTGATGTGCAGGGATTGAAACTGCAGCCTGGCAAAGCTCCGATTCCGGATGAGCCCGTAGCTGCTGCCGAAAGCCGGAGCGATCAGGGCGTTTGTCAGCCGGGAGGGGATCGCCGCAGCGCTTTCGACCAGCGCATAGCTGCACAGTTCCCGGCGCTGTGAGAGCATCTCCAGCAGGATCTGCCCGCCCAGCGACAGACCTCCGATCAGCAGGACAGAGCCGCCGCAATGTGCGTCGATCCACGCGATGATTTCCGCCGCATTTTCCTCGATACTTGTAAAAGGGTGGTCACTGCCCGCATGTCCGTCCAGAATCGGCAGGACGATATGGAATTCGTTTTTCAATATTTCCGCTGTGTCCCGGTAATTCCACCAGGACAGCCCACCGCCGTGCAGCAGCACGATCTTTTCCCGCTTCGCCTCTCCAAATTCACGAAATTGCATACCGCTCACCTCTCTCTGCGCGCAGATTTTGCAGTGCCTCGGCGTTGTTTTCCGCGATCACGCCGAGCTTCCCGCAGCTCTCCATCTCGCCACAACTCCCGCAGGTCTCCATGCCTCGCCCCATGGCACATTGGCGTATCGGGCAGAGCGATTCGCAGTAGGGCGTCTTGACCCCGTCGATCCGGCAGCCGACGCAGTATATCATCTCCTGCGTGATCTCCACGCCGTTCAGCTCGGACCACTCTTTCGCAACCTTTTGCCGTAAAGAATTGTCGTCATTCACGGTTGCACGGCGGGCTTCACAGCTCTCGCAGTCCAGTCCGCAATAGGCAATGTATTGTTTCATGTTCAATTACCTCCAATCATGGATAACGTAATAGGTAAGATCCCGGGGGACATCCTGATAAACCAGTTCTTTTTCCACGAAATGGCTGTATTGCATGCCGCACTTCTCCATCACGCGGCGGGAAGCGTCGTTTCCGGTAAAGAAAGAAGCATAGACGGTTTTCAGTCCCTTTTCCCGGAACAGATACTCCAAGAACCAGTGAACCGCCTCCGTTGCATAGCCCCGATTCCAGTACCCGGAGCCGATTCCGTATCCAATCTCGCAGGAGCCGTCCTTCTCATCGAAGTAATTGATGATCCCGATGAGATGCCCGGTCTTCTTCAGGCGGATTGCGAACAGATCCTGCCTTCCCGGATAGGAGGAAAAGTCAAATTCCTCCAATGTCTCCGCATACGGGTTCGCGTTTTCTTTTCCGGTAAAAGACGAACCCATCCTCAACCTTTATGATCCGATAGCCTAATTTTTTGTAAAAAGCGTTTGTCCGCTCATTCCAGCAGGGGGTATCCAGATGAAACTCGGCAGCCCATGGGAAATTCTTTTCTATACAATTCATCAAGCGAATTCCGTAACCTTTTCTATGATAGACGCTGTCAATAAAAATCCTGCCTATGTATACGCTGTTTTCTGTTTCATCCGGGAATAGAATGGCAGCCCCTACCAGATCGTTATCTATCATTGCCTGATACAAATGCCCCTCCCGGGCCATCTGTTTATGCCATTCTATCGAATCAAATTCAGGCGGATACTCACCTTTTATTCCACCGACATTACCATCTGTTTCAAAAGCTCTGACAGACATAGCTACGATTTTTTCTATCTGATTTGCCTCTGCTTTGACAATATACATCCCACTTCACCTTATATAATAATTTTTTTAAACTGTACCCTGAAAAATGATTTCAAAGATTTCGCTGCATGTTGACAACGTGTTTGAACTTGCCGCTGTTCGGATCCTGCTGCGGCAGATCTTCCGACATGGAAATCGCCACATGCCAGCTTCCCTGCAGCCCCACGTACAGCAGGCGCTCTCCGAACGCCGACCGGCAGTTCATGATCATATCAGCCAGGTATTTGTCCAGATCAAACATGGTTACTTCATCCCGTAGGTCGCAATAAAGTGTCTGCTGAACACTGCGATCTTCCTGATCGCGTCTTCCGTTTTCTCCGGCTCCCGGTCGCACAGATGGATCAGGGCAGAGATCGGCGCGGTATAGGCAAAGGCCAGCATCTCAGGATCATCCTTCCGGAGCAGTCCTTTTTCCATCATGCCGGTGAATATATGCGTGAACATCTCTGTAAGCCCGGTCAGGAAGTGTTTTGTCGCCAGTTCGCACGCACGCGCATCCCGATACTGTTCCAGTGTCAGCACCTTGCGCGTCATGATGATCTTCTCATCATGAACGGTGATGTTCACCATATGCATGGTCATCTGTACAAATTCTTCCAGTGAATCCGGCACAGACGGCAGATGCTCCGCCGAGCCGAAATGCTCCGCGTAATAGGCAATCATCTGATCCAGCAGCGCATTCCATATGGCTTCCTTGCTCTCATAGTGCTTATAGACCCCGGACTTCACAAGCCCGAGCGATGCGCTCAGTTCACGGATGTTTGTCCCTGCATAGCCATTTTGGGAAAACATCTCCAATGCCGCAGCAAGGATTCTCTCTTTTGTGTCGTTCGCCACAAGTACCTCCCGCAACAGTTGACAAGTGACCTTTCGTTCACCTATTATAGTGAACGAAAGGTCACTTGTCAACTGTAATCCACCAGCTTTTTCATTAACCGTGCATGAATAGGAAACAGATTATTTCAAAAAGATATTGACACGGAGCGTTTCAAATATTACACTCTCTATCAGAAACACTCTGTGTCTTTGTAGGCCATTATGCGAAGGAAAGACGAATCGAAGAAGCCGATGATCTCAGACTTCATTAACGCTTTTTATTTTGAACACGATAAAGTCCCCAGTGTGCGCGAGATCGTAAACGGAACCGGCATTCCGCTTTCAACCGTCCATCGGTATCTGGTAGATATGCAGGAGAAGGGCGAGCTGAGTTATAACGGTTATCGCAGCGCTCGCACAAAAGAAATGAGCGAGGTTTCGCCGATTCATGGCATTGCAGTTTTGGGTACTGTTGCTTGTGGGCCTGGACAGGAGGAAGAGCAGCGTTTTGTCGAGACGATCCGTATGCCCGAGACGCTGGTCGAAAAGGGAGATTACTTTGCCCTGATCGCCAAAGGAGAAAGCATGATCGGCGCGGGCATTTTCCCCAGAGATTATGTTTTTGTGAAACGGCAGCAGACCGCAAATGAGGGCGATCTTGTGATCGCGCTCTTCGATGGAAAGAACAATCTGAAAAAGCTTGTCAGAAAACACGCCAGTGGATTTCGCAGTCGTCTGCCCGAAATGTAAGGGCAAATATGTTTTGTACTGGCACAAAGAATCGCCGGTCATTTCATTTTCATCCATCCATCTTTACGGCAGAATTGCCACCTAAGCGAATTGAATACTTTGGCACAGTGAGCCGTCCTCCCACCCGTGAATGTGGAAGCAAAGGGCAGGTATCAAGTCCAAAAAGAATCACACAGCATGAACAGTTGCGCGTGATTTTTGGCTTGATGCCTGCCCTGTTTTTTTAAAAATGCAATTTGAGCTGAGATCTGGCCGCGAAAAAATTGCAGCAAAAAAGATGCTCACAATTCAAGAGCAAGATTCGCCTTGTGCTACATAAATGCAAAAAGGCATTTATCCGCCAAGTCACTTGTTGGGCATCAGTATCTGCTATGATTTCGTAGGCTTTATCCCTCTGGATGAACTGATGAAACAGGAAACGGCATGACCTGTAAGTCATGCCGTCCCTGCAAAACACTATAAAACTGTTTTACGACACCCGCCCATTCGGCGGGGCGATTTTGTTAAGTGCGATCTACGGTGTGGCAGAGCTTTTCGTGCATCACGGCCATGAGCAGCAGCAGCGCCAGCAGGTAGAGCGGGAAAATGGAGAGATCGAGCCTTGCGCTCAGCCAGCCGAAGAAGGGCGGCATCAGGGAGGAGCCCACATAAGCACTGGCCATTTGTACACCGATGATGGCCTGGGAACGATCGGCGCCGAAGATTGCGGGCGTTGCGTGTATGATACTGGGATAGATCGGCGCGCAGCCGAGGCCGATGAGGATGAGCCCCACGAAGGCGGCGGTATTTCCGAGCGGCAGCATCACCAGCAGCGCGCCCAGCCCCACGATCCCCGCGCCGAGGCGGATCATCTGCCGATCGCTCAACACATAGGTGACAAAACCGCTGATCGCCCGCCCGCCGGTGATGCCGAGAAAGAAGAGACTGGCAAGACGCGCGGCGGTGATCTCGTCCACGGCGCGCACTTTGACGAGGTAGCTGCTCGCCCAGAGGCTCACGGTCTGCTCGATCGCGCAGTAGCAGAAGAAGCAGAGCATTACGGACTTGACGCCCGGGATCGACACGATCTGCCCGAGGGAGAGCGGCTTCTCTGACCGGGTCTCCGGGGAGGCTTCCCGTTTTTTCCACTGGGAGAGGCTTAGAAAAATGCTCAGGGAGAGCGCTATTTGAATCAGCGCGATCACGCGATAGCCGCTGTGCCAGCCTGCGCCGCGCGTCAGCGCCGCGCCCATGATGAGCGGCCCCACGCTGGTGCCGACGCCCCACATACAGTGCAGCCAGCTCATGTGGCGGCTTGCGTAGTGCAGGGCGACGTAGTTGTTGAGCGCCGCGTCCACGCTGCCCGCACCAAGGCCGTAGGGGATCGCCCAGAGGCAGAGCGCGACAAAGCTGTGGCTCACGGAGAAGCCGAAGAGCGCAAGCGCCGTCATGGCCACGCTGATAGCGGTGACAAGCCCTGCGCCGAGTCTTCGGGTGAGCCGGTCGCTCTGGAGACTGGAGACGACGGTGCCGAAGGAGATGATCATAAAAATGACGCCCGACCACGACAGCGGGACAGCGAGCTCACCGTGCATCACCGGCCAGGCCGAGCCAAGCAGCGAATCCGGCAGGCCGAGGGAGATGAAGGACAGATAGATAATCGCAAGCAGCATAAAAAAGCTCCAATTTTGAGTCGTGAGTTTTGAGTTTTGAGATCATTTCGGAACTTTTTCTGATGCTTCCGTTTTCTCCTCAATACTCAAAAGTCAGGGGATGTGTTTGTTTCACATCCCCTGATTCGTGTTTGCTTTAGGATGAGGAAAAGCTGGCCACTGACCACTGACCACTGGCCACTAACCCAGGCGTTTCCATTTCGCACCGTGCGGAATATCGGTCAGCTCGATGCCCGCGGCCTTGAGCTCGTCGCGGATGCGGTCGGCCTCGGCAAAGTTTTTGGCCTTCTTCGCGTCCTGGCGCGCCTGGATCTTCGCCTCGACCTCGGCGTCCGCTTCGCCGGATTCGGAGATGATCGTAAACGCACCCGCCGTGACAGTCTGCTTTTTGAGCTCCTCGCGCTTCTTCGCGCCTTTTTCGAGAAGCCCCAGACCCAGCACACGGTCAAAGTCCCCGAGGACATAGAGCTTGGTGGCGTCGTTCGTGTTGTATTTGAGCACGTCGTAGAGCGCCGTAACGGCGAGAGAGGTGTTGAGGTCGTTGTCAAGCCCCGCGCAGAACTTCGCCTTGAGCGCGTCCACGGCGGCCTGGTCGATCTCCCCGTCCTCGGGCTTGAGCGCCGCGACACGGGAGATGAGCTTGTTGTAAGTCACCTGCGCGTTCTGCATGATCTCCCAGGAGAACATCAGGCTCTTGCGGTAGTGGCTCTGCAGGCAGTAGAGGCGGTAGGCCAGAGGGTCAAAGCCCTTTTCCTCCAAAAGCGAGACGGTGAGAAACTCCCCGCTGGACTTGCTCATTTTACCGGAGGCCACCAGCAGGTGGGACACGTGCACCCAGTAGTTGCACCACTTGTGCCCGAGGTAGCCCTCGCTCTGCACGATTTCGTTGGTGTGGTGGGGGAAGGCGTTGTCGATGCCGCCGCAGTGGATGTCCAGATCCTCACCGAAGTGCTTCATCGCGATGCCGGAGCATTCGATGTGCCAGCCCGGGTAACCCACGCCCCAGGGGGAGTCCCACTTGAGCGCCTGATCCTCGAACTTGGACTTGGTGAACCACAGCACAAAGTCGTTTTTGTTGCGCTTGTTGCTGTCCTCCTCCACGCCCTCGCGCACGCCCACGTCCAGGTCGCCGGCGTTGAAGTCGTTGAAGACGTAGTAGCGCTCCATGGTGGAGGTGTCGAAGTAGACGTTGCCGCCGGCAAAGTAGGCGTGGCCGTTGTCCATCAGGCGCTGGATGATCTCAATGTAGAAATCCACCAGCCCGGTGGCGGGCTCCACTACGTCGGGGGTCTTAATGTTGAGCTTGGCGCAGTCGGCAAAGAAGGCGTCGGTGTAGAATTTTGCGATCTCCATGACGCTCTTGTGCTCGCGCTTGGCGCCCTTGAGCATCTTGTCCTCGCCCTCGTCGGCGTCGGAGGTCAGGTGTCCCACATCCGTGATGTTCATGACGCGCTTGACGTTGTAGCCCGTGTAGCGCAGGTATTTCTCCAGCGCGTCCTCCATGATGTAGGAGCGCAGGTTCCCGATGTGGGCGAAGTGGTAGACCGTGGGGCCGCAGGTGTACATCTTGACGATGTCGGGGCTGTTGGGAACAAAAAGCTCCTTCTTGTGGCTGGCGGAGTTATAGAGGTACATAAGCGTTTCTCCTTACTCGACGTTTTTGAACACGTCGCGGTTTTGATAGAAATATTCTACGCCGGAATAGACGGTGGTGATCAGAATGACCCAGGTAGCGGCCTGCGCGATGAAGTCCGGCGCGGAGTCCCCAAGGCCGGGCGCGGGGACGAGCAGCATCAGCGCGATGCAGACCATGGTGGCGGCGGTTTTCACCTTGCCCGACCACCCGGCGGCGATCACGCGCCCCTGCTCCACGGCAATCAGGCGCATCCCGGACACGGCAAACTCCCGCAGCAGCACGACGGACAGCGCCCAGCCGGGCATCCGCCCGCGCTCGACAAAAAAGCACATCGCCGCCATGACGAGCACCTTGTCGGCCAGGGGATCCATGAACTTGCCGAAATTGGTGATCTGGTGATAGTGCCGGGCGACATAGCCGTCCAGCATGTCCGAAAGGCTTGCCAGCACAAACACGGCGAAGGCCCAGAGCGATTGCCCCGTGTAGGCCAGCACCAGAAACACCGGGATCAGCACAACGCGAAAAATCGTGATTTTGTTGGCGGTGGTCATATCTTACACCTCCTCGCCGTAGAGAAGCCCGTCCTCGGCGGCGGTGATGTGCACTTCGGCAAATTCGCCCTCGCGGGCGGTGCCTTCAAAGTACACCTCGCCGTCAATGTCGGGGGAGTCGGCATAGCTTCTGCCCACCCACTGTTGGCTCTCTTCGTCATAATCGGTCACCAGCACGCGCAGCGTCTGCCCCAGGAAGCGCTGGCAGAAATCGTCCATGATGGGCGCCTGCAGCTCCATGATGAGATCGGCGCGGCGCTGGGCTTCCTCCGCGTCCACATGCGCCATCGCCGCGGCGGGCGTCCCTTCCTCGGGGGAGAAGGGAAAGACGCCGACGCGCTCAATGCGCGCCTCCTTCAGAAATGCGCAGAGCTCTTCAAACTCCGCTTCGCTCTCACCGGGAAGCCCCGCGATCAGGCTCGTGCGGAGTACAAGACCCGGGATGCGTTCGCGCAGCGTCTTGAACAGGGCGCGGATCTCATCTCCGGTGCCGCGCCGGTTCATGCGTTTTAGAATGGCGTTATTGATGTGCTGGATGGGAATGTCCAGGTATTTGACAATTTTGTCGTTGTGCGCGATTTCGTCGATCAGCTCGTCGTCAAACTGGTCGGGGTAGAGGTAGTGGAGTCTGATCCACTCGATGCCCTCGATCTGCCCCAGCTCCCGACAGAGCTGGGCGAGACAGTGCTTGCCGTAGAGGTCGGTACCGTAGCGCGTAATGTCCTGCGCGATAACGATCAGCTCTTTGACGCCGTGGGCGGCCAGCTCCCTGGCCTCCGCCACCACGTTCTCAAGCTTTCTCGAGCGGTAGTGCCCGCGGATATAGGGGATCGCGCAGAAGGCGCAGAAGTTGTTGCAGCCCTCCGCGATGCGCAGGTACGCCCAGCCCGGGCCGGTGGACACCACGCGGGAAATTTCCTCCACAGGGGCGTTTTTGTCGCCGAAAAGGCTGGCCGTGCGCCCAGCCAAAACCGTGTTGGCAGCGCCCACGATGTCCCCGAAGCTCCCGACGCCGAGCACGGCGTCGATCTCCGGCAGCTCCTCGAGGATCGAAGCCTTGTAGCGCTCACTCAGGCAGCCCGTGACGATCAGGCCGCCGAGCTTGCCCTCTTTTTTGAGCTCCGCCATCTGCAGAATGTTGTCGATGGCCTCGCTCTTCGCGGCATCGATAAAGCCGCAGGTGTTTACAATTGCGAGATCGGCGCCCTCCGGATCGGGCACCAGCGTGAAGCCGGCCTCATCCAGCAGGTAGAGCATCTGCTCGCTGTTGACCAGATTCTTGGCGCAGCCAAGAGAGATCATGGCAAAGGTTTTTTCCATCAGTCTTCCTCAATGTTGTCGGTATAGCGGCGCAGCGCCGTGCGGATCTCCTCCCATGCGTAGCCCCGGCGAAAGAGCGCGGCGCTTATCTTGCGCACTTCGTTACGATCCTCGGGGTCTTTCAAACGGGCGGCGATGAACTTGTGAAGCTTTTCGTCCGCCTCCGGCATCTGCTGCATCGCGTCGTCCCAGTATTCACGCTCGACGCCGCGGCGGCTCAATTCTGAGCGGACTCTGCCCGCACCATAGCCCTTCGCGGCGTAGTGCCGCGCCACGGCGGCGGCGTAGCTCTCGTCGTTTAAGAAGCCGTGATCCGTGAGCCAGGCGGCAGCAAAATCGGCGGCGTCCTCGCTTTCGCCCTTTTGCAGCAGCTTATCGCGCAGTTCCTTCCGGCTCATGCGGCGGCGGGAGATCAGCTCCAGCGCCTTGTCACGGGCAAGGGAACGGGAGGAGTCCCGCCGGAACGCGACAAGTTCCTCCTTGTCGAGTGTTTTTCCCGTAAAAAGCCGCCAGTCGGTCACCGCGCCGAGGGAGCTTTTTATTTCGCTCCCGTCCTCCAGCGCAACCGTTACGCGATCCGTGGAGGTCTGGCGCAGAGCGGTGATTTTCATACAAACAGTTCCTTGTATTCTATATTGTGAAGGGGGAGTTCAGAGGGGAACACCCCTCTGATTTTTCGCCTCGGAAGGCGAAAAACAAATTTTGATATGTTTTTGACGGGGCTTTGCCTCAGCAAAAACACCCTGAGGCGAGCAATGCGAGCCCTCGCGTCGACCAAAGCGAGCCAAAGCCCGCTGCGATAAACGCGAGTACCCCTAAATTCACAAGCCCTTAAGGGCTTGTGAATTTAATCAAGGTCGAAGTCCGCTGCCGACACATCCACTGCCGGGGCGGGGGCGATGCGGCCGGAGGCTTCCGCCGCCTTACGGGACTGCGGAGACATGAGCTTGGAGGCGTTGGCGCGGATTTCCGCTTCGATCTTGTCGCGGGCTTCCTCGTCGTTCATCAGATATTCCTTCACCGCGTCGCGCCCCTGGAAGCGCTGCCCGTTGCAGGTAAACCACGCGCCGGCCTTGTCGATGATCTCCAGCTTCACGCCGAGGTCGATGATCTCACCCACGCGGGAGATGCCCTCACCGTACATGATGTCAAACTCCGCCTCACGGAAGGGAGGCGCGACTTTGTTCTTGACGATCTTGGCGCGGGTGCGGTTTCCGATCATTTCGCCGTTGACCTTGAGCGTCTCAATGCGGCGCACGTCGATGCGCACGGAGGCGTAGTATTTGAGTGCGAGGCCGCCGGGGGTGGTCTCGGGGTTTCCGTACATGACGCCGATCTTCTGACGAAGCTGGTTAATAAAGATGACGGTGCAGTTATTCTTGGAAATCGCGCCCGCGAGACGGCGCATGGCCTGGCTCATGAGCCTTGCCAGCGCACCCACCACGGTGTCGCCCACCTCGCCCTCCAGCTCGCTGCGGGGGATCAGCGCGGCGACGGAGTCCACCACCAGCACGTCGATCGCGCCGGAGCGCACCAGGGATTCTGCGATGTCCAGAGCCTGCTCGCCTGTGTCGGGCTGGGAGATGAGCAGACTGTCAATGTCCACGCCCAGGGCGCGGGCGTAAGCGGGCTCAAGGGCGTGCTCCACGTCGATGTAGGCCGCGTCGCCGCCCGCCTTCTGCGCGGAGGCGACCACATGCAGCGCAAGCGTGGTCTTGCCTGAAGCTTCAGGACCGTAAATCTCCACGATGCGCCCGCGGGGAACGCCGCCGATGCCGAGCGCGAGATCCAGGGACAGAGAGCCGGTGGAGAGCGCTTCGACATTCACGGAGATGTCATCGCCCAGGCGCATGATGGTGCCTTTGCCGTAGTCCTTTTCAATCTTTGCGATCGCGGTTTCCAGCGCCTTTTTCTTGTCGGAAGCGGGAGCCGGGATCGGAGAAACCTTTTTCTTTTCGGCCATGTTATGAACTCCTTCTATCTTAAAATCCTGTGTACAACTCGCTGTCCTCGCCGTACATCCTGCCGATCACAACGCGGTCGACGCCGAGGGTGTCCTTCCGCGTATCCACGGCGGCAAAGCCCGCGGCAAGGATCATCTCTTTGACAGCCTCCGCCTGACCCTCGCCCACTTCAAAGAGCAGGTAGCCGCCCGGTTTTAAGAGCGAGCGCCAGTATTTGAGGATGCCGCGATAAAAGCGCAGACCGTCCGCCCCGCCGTCGAGCGCCCAGATGGGTTCAAAATCCCGCACGGAAGGCTCGAGCGTCAGAATCTCGGCGCTTTCGATGTAGGGCGGATTCGACACGATCATGTCAAACTGCCCGAGGCTCAGCGGGGGGGAGGAGGTAGCGTCCGCCTGCATGCAGATCACCCGGGAAATCAGTCGGTTGAGCGCTACATTGCGGCGGCAGACCTCCAGCGCGCTTGCGCTGATGTCCACAGCCACCAGCCGTGTCGCGGGCAGCTCATGCCCGATGGCGCAGGCGATGCAGCCGCTGCCGCAGCAGAGGTCGAGAATGCGCGCGTCCATCTTGCGCCCGGTCAAAATTTCCTTGGCGGTGTCCACCATCAGCTCCGTGTCCATCCGGGGGATCAGCACGTCCGGCGTCACGATCATGGGCAGGCCGTAGAACTCCCAAAAGCCCGTAATGTATGCCACCGGCTCGCCGCGCAGCCGCCGGGAGGTGTAGTCCAGCACGGTCTGCTCCACGGCGTCGGTCGTGTAGAGGTTCATGTCGCGCAGCAGCTCACTCGGCGTTTTGCCGGCGGCCTGCGCCACGAGAAGCCTCGCTTCCAGGTTAAAGCCCTCCACGCCCCGCTGACGCAGGATGTTGCGCGTGGAGAGATACAGCTCGTTGTATGTCTTCATCGCTTATCTCTCTAAAAATGAATAATGAACAACTGAAGCTTTAATTGCCCCAGGCGTCGCTGCCCTTTTCTTCGGGGATCACGAGCTCCATGGCGCGGATGGCGCATTCGATCATGTCGTCGTCCGGCTCGTTGGTGGTGATGTGCTGCAGCCACTTGCCCGGAGCGGACAAGATGGCGGAGAGCTTGTTGTCATGCGCGCCGCACCAGCGGTTGATCTCATAGCTGATGCCAACCACAATGGGCAGAAGCAGCAGATGCCAGCCCACACGCGCGAAGGTGTTCGACACGCGCACGACGGAGTTTACCAGAATGCTCACCAGCACCACGACCAGCAGGAAGCTGGTGCCGCAGCGGGGGTGGAAGCGGCTCTCGGGTCTTACGTTCTCCACCGTGAGCGCTTTCCCGTGCTCATAGCAGAAGATGGTTTTATGCTCGGCGCCGTGGTAGGAGAAGAGGCGCTTGACATCGCTCATGTTGGACACAAGCTTCATGTACACCAGCAGGATGACCACCTTCAGCGCACCCTCGGAGAGATTGCGCACGAAAAAGCTCTGCGTGAGCGGTTTGCACCAGCCCACCAGCAGCGCGGGCAAAAACACAAACAGCAGCACCGACAGCGCGATGCCCAGCACGACGGCGACACCGATAATGAGCTTCTGCGCCTGTTCGGCGGGGAAGTGATCCTCGATCCATTTGTCGAGCTTATCCGGCTCGCCCTGCTGCTCGAGCGGGACGAGGCTTGCCGAGTAGCTCAGCGCCTTCATGCCGTTGACCATGGAACTTAAAAAGATGGCGCAGCCGCGGATAAAGGGCAGACCCAGCACGGGGTATTTATCCTTGACGAACTTGAGCTCCTCTGTTTTTTCTACGAGACCGTCCTCCGTGCGGCAGACGATAGCCTGTTTCTTCGGTCCGCGCATGAGGATACCTTCGATCAGCGCCTGCCCGCCGATGGAGGTGCGGAAGGCGCAGCTGTTGTTTTCTGACATAAAAATTCTCCTTTTGCTAAACACTGACCACTGACCACTGGCCACTTATTACGGTGAGCCGTAGGGGAGGGTCACCGTGACCATACAGCCGCCGCCGGGGGCGTTTGCCACGTCGAGCTTGCCGCCGTGGCGGGTCACGATCTCGTCACACACGGCAAGGCCGATGCCGGTGCCGCGGTTTTTTGAGCTGCCTTTGTAAAACTTTTCCTTGACGTGGGGAAGCTCCGCCTCGGGGATGCCGTGACCGTAGTCCCGCACGGTGATATGTACGCCCTCGGGATCGGAGGCGAGGTTCACGTCGATCTTTTTCCCCTCGCCGCCGTGGGTCATGGCGTTATCGAGGAGATTCAAAAACACCTGCTTGAGCCGTTCGGCGTCGCCGGGGATCAGCGGGATCTCGGCGGGGGGCTCTGTGTAGCTGACCTCAATGCCCGCCTGCCGCATCAGCTCGCCGTAGGTGAAGATCGCGTCCTCCAGCTCGGCGGCGATGTCGATGAGCTC
>CACZXQ010000019.1 GCA_902785115.1 Oscillospiraceae bacterium
CCGTTTTTAAACCGCAAGCAGTACCTCTGTGTGGCCATCGCGCTTGTCTGCAACAGCGCGGCCTATGTTTCCGAGATCATCCGCTCCGGCATCCAGGCGGTTGACATCGGCCAGACCGAGGCGGCGCGAAGCCTCGGCCTCAGCTCCCGCCAGACCATGACGGAGATCATTCTGCCCCAGGCCATCAAGAACATTCTGCCCGCTCTGGGCAACGAGTTTATCATGATCGTCAAGGACACTTCGCTGGCCTCCACTTTCTTCATCGGCGATCTGATGACTCAGTGCCTGCTCATCAAGGGCACGACCTATCTGACCATGGAGCCGCTCATCATGGTGGCGGTGGTGTACTTCGTGCTCACCTTCATCCTCACCAAGCTCCTGGGATTCTTTGAGAGGAGGCTGCGTCGTGGCGACATCCGATAAGCTGATCGAGGTCAAAAACCTCAAAAAATACTATAACGGCGAGGCCATCAAAGCGCTCGACGACGTGAGTGTGGACATCAACAAGGGCGATGTGATGGTGATCATCGGCCCCTCTGGTTCCGGTAAATCCACCTTCCTGCGCTCGCTGAACCTGCTGGAGGTTCCCACCTCCGGAAGCATTGTCTTCGAGGGCGTGGACATTACCCAGAAAAAGGGCCCGGACGGCAAGAAGCTGAATATCGATCTGCACCGGCAGAAGATGGGCATGGTCTTTCAGCATTTCAATCTCTTTCCACACAAGACGATCCTGCAGAACATGACCCTGGCGCCCATGAAAGTCAAGGGCGTATCTCAGGCGGAGGCGGAGAAGAAGGCACTGGAACTGCTGGATCGCGTCGGCTTGAAGGATCGTGCCGGCGCCTATCCCATTCAGCTCTCCGGCGGGCAGAAGCAGCGCGTCGCCATCGTGCGGGCGCTCGCGATGGAGCCGGACGTGATGCTCTTTGACGAGCCAACCTCCGCGCTTGACCCCGAAATGGTGGGCGAGGTGCTGGACGTTATGAAGCGCCTTGCCAAGCAGGGCATGACCATGGTGGTGGTGACCCACGAGATGGGCTTTGCCCGCGAAGTGGGCAACCGCGTCCTGTTCATGGCGGACGGCAAGCTGCTCGAGGAAGGAACGCCGGATGCGATCTTCAACCATCCGCAGAACCCGAGGCTGCAGGATTTCCTGTCAAAAGTATTATGATGAAAAAACGGGGAGGAAACTCCCCGTTTTTTGGAAGGGAGACAATTATGCTTACTGCTGAGAAGCAGGCCATGGCGGATTTTATTGACGGCCATGCCTCCTATTTTGAAAACATTGCGAATGTGATCTGGGATCAGGCGGAGCTGAGCTTGAAGGAGTATGCTTCTGCCGCGCTCTATTGCGAGAAACTTCGAGAGCTGGGCTTTACTGTGACGGAAAAGCTCTGCGGGATCGAGACGGCTTTCTGCGGCTCCTACGGCAGCGGAAAGCCTGTGATCGGCATCCTGGGGGAGTTTGACGCCCTTTCCGGTCTGAGTCAGAAGGCGGGGGAGACGAAGCCCAACCCTGTCATTCCCGGCGGCAGCGGTCACGGCTGCGGGCACAATCTGCTGGGTGCGGGTTCTCTGGCTGCCGCTGCGGCGGTGAAGACCTGGCTTGCAAAAAGCGGCAAGCCCGGCACGGTGATCTTCTACGGCTGCCCCGGTGAAGAGGGCGGCGCGGGCAAGGCCTTTATGGCGCGCGAGGGGCTGTGGAAGCAGCTCGACGCCGCGCTCTGCTGGCATCCCAGCGACGCAAACCAGACCATGACCGGCACGAACAACTCCTGTATTCAGGTGCTCTACAAGTTCTCCGGTATCCCCGCCCACGCGGCAGGCGACCCCTTCAACGGACGCAGCGCGCTGGACGCGGTGGAGCTGATGAACGTCGGGGTGCAGTTTCTGCGGGAGCATATGACGCCAGACTGCCGCATCCACTATGCCATCACCGACACCGGCGGTGTTTCGCCCAACGTGGTGCAGGCCAAGGCATCGGTACTGTATATGGTGCGCGCCAACAAGGTGGCGGACTCGGTGAAGCTGCAGGCGCGGGTGGACGACATTGCCAAAGGAGCGGCGCTCATGACCGGGACGAGCTTTGAGCGCATCTTTATTGACGGCACGGCGGAGCTGCTTCCGAACTACGCCATTGAGAAGGCGCTCTACGCCAACATGGAGGCTGTCGGCGTTCCGACCTATGCCCCGGAGGATTACGCCCTCGCCGCGGAGCTGAAGAAAACCTATCCCGGCAGCGGCATTGACGGCATCAAGGGTGCGAAGGAGAATCCGGAGATCCATAAGCAGGTGCTGGCGCTCTCGGAAAACGGCACGAAGCCCATCAACGACTTTCTGCCGCCGCTCTATTCTTCCACCACTTTTTCCCCCGGCAGCACCGATGTGGGGGATGTGAGCTGGCTCACCCCCACGTCACAGATCGAAGCCTGCTGCTGGCCGGCGGGGGTGCCGGGGCATTCCTGGCAGATCGTGGCCTGCGGCAAGAGCGGCCTTGCCCACAAGGGCATGCTCTTCGCGGCCAAGGTGCTTGCCGCGACGGCGCAGGATCTGATGAGCGACGAAACGCTGCTTGCAGATGCCAAAAGCGAATACGCCGAACGGGCAGTGGGTGGCTATGTCTGCCCCATCGAGCCGGACGCGATCCCTATTGCATTGTAAGAATTATTGGCACTCTCGAATTGAGAGTGCCAATATTCATAGAATGTTCACAATAATCTGTATATTCGTTCATAATTGTGCGGTATATTATATACACGATGAAACGAAAGAAATGAAAGTTACGTCGAAAAGAATATAAATGTGTAATTAAAAAATGGAGGTATAGATTATGTTTGAACTGATTCCTTTTGGTGGCCACAGAGTTTCCGCTTATGACCCGTTCCGCGCTTTCGATGAGATGGAGCGCAGCTTCTTCGGTGAGAGCCGCGGCAATGCCCTTTCCGCCTTCCGCACCGACGTGGTGGATACCGGCGATGCGTACAAGCTCGACGCCGAGCTGCCCGGCTTCAAGAAGGAGGACATCAAGATCGACGTGGAGAACGATGTTCTCACCATCAGCGCCGAGCGCAAGCTGGATAACGACGAGTCGAAGCCCAACTTCGTCAAGCGCGAGCGTTTTTACGGCTCGTATAGCCGCAGCTTTGACGTATCCGGCATTGAGGTCGATCAGATCGAAGCGGCCTACAACGACGGTGTGCTGACCCTGACCATGCCCAAGAAGGTCGAGACCGCGCCTGCCAGCCGCCGCCTGGAAATCAAATAAAGCAGCCTTTGAGAAAGGACAGCCCTTGCGGCTGCCCTTTTTTTCGTGTATAATCCGAAAACGAGAGGAAGTGCTGCGATGATTTTTGATACCCATGCCCATTATGACGACAAGGCTTTCGATACGGATCGGGAGACGGTGCTGCAGGCGGCGCACACAAGCGGCGTCGCGCTGATCCTTGACCCCGGCTGCGACGTGAAGAGCAGCCGCGCGGCGATCACGCTTGCCGAGAGGCACGACTTTGTCTATGCCGCTGTGGGCATCCACCCGGAGGAGCTGGACTGCTGGGACGAGGAGGCGCTTGCGGAGATCCGCGAGCTTGCGGAGCATCCCAAATGTGTCGCCATCGGGGAGATCGGCCTGGATTACTATTGGGACGACAGCCGCAAGGAGGAGCAGAAGCTCCTGTTTCGCTGGCAGATCGAGCTGGCGCTGGAGCTGAATAAGCCCATCATCGTCCATGACCGGGAGGCGCACGGCGACTGCATGGACATCGTGCGGGACTACCCGGCGCTGCGCGGCGTGTTCCACTGCTATTCCGGCAGCGCGGAAATGGCGAAGGAGCTGTTAAAGCGGGGCTGGTATCTTGGCTTTGACGGCCCGGTGACCTATAAAAACGCGCGCAAAACGCTCGAGGTGCTGGAGATCTGCCCGCTTGATCGCATCCTGATCGAGACGGACAGCCCCTACATGAGCCCCGTCCCCCTGCGCGGCAAGCGCAACGATTCCCGGAATCTGCGCTATGTGGTGGATAAGATCGCCGAGCTCAAGGGCGTAAGTCCTGAGGAAATCGAGCGCGTCACAATGGAAAACGGCCGCAGACTTTTCACAATAATCTGACCACTGACCGCTGGCCGCTAAAAACCTGGGCTGTGAGAAAACGTTGTTTTCTCACAGCCCGGGTTTTTATTCTTCCGCTTCGTGAAGGCGCTTGGCAAAGACGCTCTCAATAGAGGATTGCTTTTCAGCTTCGGCCTTGTACTTGGCGATGTTCGCGGCGGAAACCTTGACCGGCGTGATGGTACCGGCGCCCGCGATGCAGCCGCCGGGACAGGCCATACCTTCCAGCAGGTAGCCGTTGCGCTTGCCGGCCTTGGCCATCAGCAGCATCTTCTTGCACTCGCGCAGACCATCGGCAAACTCCATCTGCACCTCACGATCCGGCGCGATCTTCTTGATGTGGTCGGCAACAGCCGCGGCCACGCCGCCAGAGACGGCAAAGCCGCGTCCCGCGCCGGTGCCCTTGTCGAAGTCCTTGTCGCACGCGTCCGGCTCCAGGGTCTTGAAGTCAATGTCCTTGGCGCGGAACATGCCGTTTAATTCCTCAAAGGTCAGCACAAAGTCCACATCCGAACGCACGGTGCGGCGGCTGGCCTCCAGCTTCTTGGCGGCGCAGGGACCGACAAAGACGATCTTGGCCTCCGGATGATCCTTCTTCACCAGACGGGCGGTCAGCACCATGGGCGTGAGCGCCATGGAGACGTACTCCGGGTGATCGGGCAGCATCCGCTTTGCCATCACGCTCCATGCCGGGCAGCAGGAGGTACCCATAAAGGGCTGCTTTTCGGGGACGCGGTCGAGGAAATCCTCCGCCTCCTCAATGGTGCAGAGGTCGGCACCGATGGCGACCTCAATGGTCTCCTTCATGCCCAGAATGCGCATGGCCTTGCGGAGCTTTGCGGGCGTTGCGCCTTTAAATTGACCCACAAAGGCAGGGGCAACGATTGCGTATACGTCAGCGCCGGACTTGATGGCGTGGATGATCTGGAAGATCTGGCTCTTGTCGGCGATGGCACCGAAGGGACAGTTGACCAGGCACATGCCGCAGGAAACACACTTGTCATAGTCGATCTTGGCGCGGCCAAACTCGTCCGAGCCGATGGCGTCCATGCCGCAGGCCTTGGCACAGGGGCGCTCGATCTTGCTGATGGCGTCGTAGGGGCACTGATCCACGCACTTGCCGCACTTGATGCACTTCTCGTTGTCGATCACGCTGTGACCGTAGCGGTCGGTGCTGATGGCACCCTTGGGGCAAACGGCCTGACAGGGGTGGCTCAGGCAGCCCTGGCAGTTGGAGGAGACACGCATTTCCTTGGCGGGGCAGGCGTTGCAGGCAAAGGGGATGACGTTGATGAGGGGCGGCTCATAGTACTTCTCGGGGATGGCGGCTTCCTCGATGCCGAGGCTCGCCGGGCCGTATTCGGCGGCGGAGCGCAGGGGCAGGCCGCAGGCAAGGCGCAGACGCTCGTTCACGATGGCGCGCTCACGAAACACGCTGTCACGGTAGCGGGCAACCTCACCGGGGACGATCTTGTAGGGGATCTGGTCGATGCGCTTGATGTCGCCGCCCTCATAGGCCAGACGCGCAACCTCTTCAAATACGTCGCGGCGCAGATCGTCAACGACACTGTGAATACCTCTCATTTGCGTACCTCATTTCTAAATTTCTGTTTTGCGAAGTATACCATAAAAACGGCTGGTTTTCAAGATCGTTCAATCCTTTTGCCGCAGCGCGTTTTCAAAGCGGTACTTGTTCAGCACCCAATCGACCACCGGGGAGGCGTCCCAGCTTGCAGGCTCGCCGGAGCCGCTGCGCACCATCTTCCAGAGCGCCTGCTCCTGCGCATTCAGCGGGGCTTTGGCTTTCTTGGCTTCGAGCTGCTTGGCAATGTCTTTGACTTTCCACTTCATGATGAGCTTCATGGGCGCGGGGAGCTTTTCCAGATGGAAACCGCCCTGCAGCACAAAGACGGGAACCTGGGAGGGGATGGCGGCCTTTGCGCGGATGGCCGCCGCCGTTTTTTCGCTGGGGGGAGCCATGCCGACCGCGACAACGGCGGCGATAGCGCCGGACTTTTTCGCCTTTTTCCAGCCGACAATGGCGCCGGCCATGATCCAGCTGACGTAGATCAGCTCACCGTCTGCGCGGGTCGGGGCGCTGCCCAGAGGATAAGAGGGAAGATGGAGCTGGCGGGAGAGTTCGTCTGCATAGCGTTTGCAGGAGCCGGTGGCGGAATTGTAGATGATGGCTGCAATCATAGAAGTTCCTCCTTTGTATGAAATGAAGAATGAATCATCTTGTTATGCGTACTGCGCGTAGACGTCAGAGTAATCGCGACCTTCCTGGTCAGGCTCGAAGCTGCCGTCGAGCTTGGCCAGAACCCGGTAATAAGCCTGGCTTCCTTCGGTATAGGGCGTGGGACGGTAGTCGTTGTAGTTGTCGCCGGTGTAGCCCTCGGTGACGGGGCGGGAGGAGACACAGCAGGGGATGATGTCAAAACCGGTGTTCATGACCTTACCGCTCTCGTCCCGGTGGAGCTTTACCTGCACGATGGCGGTGTCGCGGTCGGTCGGGGCGGTGCTGCCGCCGAAGGACCAGTTGCCCATGCTGTAGAGGATCAGCCCCTCACCGTATTCCTCAATGGGCTGGAGATTGTGCGTGTGGCTGCCGTAGATGAGATCGGCTCCCGCGTCGATGCAGGCGTGCGCAAGGGTGATCTGATCGTCGTTCGGCTTGTAGTAAAGCTCCTTGCCCCAGTGGAAGGCGCAAATCACATAGTCCGCCCCATCCTCCTTGAGCTGACGCACGGCAGCGGTGCTCTTCTCCACATCGGGCTTGAGGTGGTTATAGTCACAGTAGATGCCGAGCGTCAGATCGCCGTCGATGCTGAGAAGCTGCGCCTCCCCCTCCTTGCCGTAGGGGATGCCGCAGTCCTCCAGCGCGGCGTAAGTATCGTCCACGCCCTGCTGCCCGAAGTCCTCCATGTGGTTGTTCGCGGTGGTCACAAAGTCCACGCCGCCCTCTAAAAGTATGTTCGCGTAGGCCGTCGGCGCAAGGAAATAGAACTGCTCGAGCGACTGCAGCTTTTTATCGGACAGGGTGCATTCAAGGTTCGAGATCGTAAAGTCGTCGTTGGCAAAGTATTGCACGGTGTTGGAGTAGGGGTAGCTGTAATCGTCCCCCATGCGCCCTGCATAAGAGACGCTTGCGCCTGCGTACTGATGGGAGGCGAGCGTGTTGTCCCCGATGACGGAGATGACAAAGTCCCGCGCCTCAACAAGGGGGGCTTCGGACTCGGCGGGAAGTGCCTCCGGTTCCTGCTGCGCGGCGGGCGTTTTCTGCGGCTGCACGGCAATGAGCCCCTGTCTTGCATAGAAGCCGGAGGAGGCAGCGTCAGCGGGGGAGAGGGAGCGCGTGCGAAGGAAAACGCTACCGCCCAGTACAAGGACAGCGGCGAGAAGGATAACAAGTCTGCGTGTGTTCTTTTTCTTCATGGGATGCCTTTCTTTGTTTATGACCAGGATGAATACCAGTTGGAATAGTCCGCGTTTTTGTCGGGGCCGCTGTATGTGCCGGTGATCTTGCTCATGGCGCGCTCGTAAAGCTCTGTCCCCTCCACATAGGGCGTGGGGCGGTAGTCGTTGTAGCCGTAACCGGTGAAGCCCTCAACGACCGGGCGGGAGGATACGCAGCAGGGGATGATGTCATAGCCGAGATTGGAGATGCTCCCGTCCAAATCCCGCTGTACGGTCACTTGCACGATGGCGGTGTCCATGTCGCTGGGGGTGGTGTTGCCGCCGAAGCTCCAGTTGCCCATGCTGTAGAGGATCAGGGAGCCGTTATACTCCTCGATTGGCTGCAGACAGTGGGAATGGCTGCCGTAGACGAGATCGGCGCCGGCGTCAACGCAGGCGTGAGCAAGCTCCATATCCGCCTGGTTCGGGCGGTAGTGCAGCTCCTGCCCCCAGTGGAACATACAGATCACATATTCCGCGCCGTCTTCACGCAGCTGCCGTACGGCCTCCGCCGCGACGTCACGCCGGGGCACGTAGTTGTTGAAGGCGGTGTAGAGCCCGACACGAAGCCCTGTCGGCGTCTCAAGAAGCTGGCTTTGCCCGTCCCGCCCGTAGGGGATGCCGTAGGCGTCCAGCGCGGCACAGGTGTCGTCCAGCCCCTGCTGGCCGAAGTCCAGCATGTGGTTATTTGCGGTGGTCACGAAGTCCACGCCGCCTTGCAGCAGAATATTGGCGTACACCGTCGGCGCGAGGAAGTGAAACTGCTGGCCTGAATAGAGACGTTGATCGGAAAAGCTGCACTCAAGGTTCGCGATCGTCAGATCGTCGTGATCGAAATAGGAAATCGTGTTGGAGAAGGGATAGGCATAATCCTCTCCCATCATGCCCGCATAGGAGGCGGGATTTGAGGGGGCGAGGTTCTGGTGCGAGGTCAGGGTGCAGTCGCCAATGGCGCTGATGGTGAAAAGCTCCGGCGTCGGCTCTGGGGTGGGTTCCGGGGTCGGCTCTGGCGTGGGTGCCGGCGTGAGTGCCGGGGTCGGTTCTGGTGTGGGAGCGGCTGTCGGCGGCGCCTCTTCCACGGGGAGCAGCGCGGTCTGCACCGCAGGGGAGTCGATGCGGAAAACCACCGTCACTGCCAGTACCAGCAGCAGCGCGAGCAACAGCAAGGTTTGTAAGAGCTTCTTCATGCAATTAGCCTTTCTGCTTCTTTTCTAATTATATTATTATATGTAAATTTTGCCGAGAAAGCAAGAGTACGAGGGCTTTCTTTGCAAATTTAGAGGAAAGGACAGCAAAAAAACGCCCGGCAGAAATCTTAAGTATTCTTAAAATGACAAGAAACCGACGCTGAATTGTAACAATATAAAAGCGGCAAAGCGCTGTAAAAAGGGGAAAACAAGGGATATTCCGCAGAAAATCCCCCAAACAGGCGGTGAGACGGTGACTATCAACAATCAAGATGGTTACAAAGAAGTAAAAAAATATAGCAAAAAACTTCAAAATGCTCTTGCAAATGCGAAGAGAACGTGGTACATTATCTGTAAGCCGTATACGGTGCGCCAATATTGGCGCCGATACGGCAGAAGAGGATTATAAAATTTATTTTATAATAGTAAGTTGACTAATGAGAAAGGGAGAAACAACATGAAAGTCAGTTCCAAATTGTTGTCCATTCTTCTGGTTGTGGCCATGTGCTGCAGCTTCGCGCTTGTCCCCGCTTATGCGGACGGATCCGAAGAGCCTGCACAGTCCGGCGACCTGCTTGTGAATGGCGGTGTCGAATCGACGAATGACGTCGAGGGCGGCTCCAAAACCGTCAGCAGCGCCAGCGGCGTTGCCATGATCAAGGTTTCTGACACCCAGACCGACTATTATGCAACCGTGAGCGATGCTCTGGAAGCGGCCGAAAAGGGGCAGAAGATCGAACTCGTGGGCAAGGAGATGAAGCTCACGCTGACCGAGCCGATCACGATCCCCGAGGGCGTCTCTCTGAACCTGAAGGGCGGCACACTGGTTTTCGTTCCTCAGCAGAACGAAGAGTGGGCGGTTTTCCTCGAGAACAATGCCCAGATCAAGAACGGCGCCATCGAAGTCAAGACCCGCTCCACCGAGGAGGAGACCTTCTCCTTTGCTGTCGCGGTCGACGGCGAGGGCGTGGTATTCCTGGACGAGATGTGGGCTTCCAACGAAGGCGGCAATATCCGCGCCAACGCGGCAGCGGCCTATGAGCTCAGCCCCGTGGCGGAGAACCCCGGCGTTTACAAGTTTGTAAAGCCTGCCGAGGAAGAAAACGATGATGAGCCCGCCGACGAAAACAACGTAGAGCCCGTCGGTGAAAACACCGAAGAGTCCGACAATGAGAAGGGCGAAGAGTCCGACAATGAGAAGGGCGAAGAGTCCGACAATAAGAAGGGCGAAGAGTCCGACAATGAGAAGGGCGAAGAGTCCGACAATAAGAAGGGCGAAGAGTCCGACAATAAGAAGGGCGAAGAGTCCGACGATGAGGTCGACGAGATCATCGGTGAGATGCAGCCTGACATCGTGGCGGACAAGCCCAGCGATACCGTGATCCGCAATGTCGAGTATGGTTGGGAATCCATTTCCAGCGCTGTTACGGCCGGTATCAACGGCGGCTATTGGCTGGAGGCTCCTTTGACCTGGGACATCACCGACTTCGGCACGGTGACCGATATGCTCATTACCTGCAATTACCCCATCACCGGTGATATTACGGTTCCCGCCGGCGTAAAGCTCACGCTGAAAAAAGTGGACACGAATCAGTATGGCAGCGTGAACGGCAATATCACTGTCTACGGTCAACTGGTACTGAACGGTATCCAGGTCAGCGGCGATATTAACCTCGCCTCTACCGGTACGCAGGCGATTCTGAACATCAGCGGCAACAGCAGCGCCGGCAACATCACGGTGGACGGTACTGCGGGTCTTGTCAGCCCCAACATCTCCGATGGCAAGTTTACCGCCATCACCTATACCGGCAGTGCCGCCAACAAGGTCGGCGGCGTGACGGGCGGCCTGTTCAAGAGCGCGGTTCCCACCGAGGTCTGCGGTCAGGGCGTTAACCCCGCGGCCTCCAAGGATGCGGATTATCCCTATACGGTCGCTTCCGTTCCCGGAAGTGTGAAGAATCTCTCCGGCAAGACTTCTGCCGACTACTACAAGGGACAGCCCAGCAAGAATGTTGCCCTGACCTTTGCCGTGTCTCCCGGCCTCGACAGCCTGAGCGTCAAGTACGCCGCCAGCAAGGCAGCGGTCGCCACGCTGTCCGACGGCACCGATTATAACTACTACGCCGCGGGCGGCAGAGTGGAGATCTCCAAGAACGCTGCCTTCCTGGAAAACCTGCCTGCCGAGGCGCTGGTTCTGGCCTTCAACCTGACGGGCGGCGGCTATGTGGAGTTCCCGCTGAACGTCTGGGCCAATGTCACCTTCACCCCGTCCCGCTACTACAAGGGCAGCGGCACCAGCGTGGTGTTTGACGTGACCGATCTCCCGAGCGACATCATCATGGATACCACGGATCAGAGCGAAGGCACCGTGCTGAAGAAGGATCAGGACTACTTCGTCTCCGGCAATAAGATCACCATGCCCGCCACCTTCCTTGAGAGCCTTGAGGGCGGCAGCCACAACTTCTTCTTCAAGTACGGCATGGGTGGCCAGAGCTACCGTCTGCGCTGCACCGTGGCTGTGCTGGTGGACTACCGTGTGTTCAAGGTCAACGACGTCTCTGTGACCGACGCCAATGCCGCGACGGTCGACTGGTACACCAACAGCGGCAAGTCGCTGAAGTTCCACATTGACGGACCTTATGAAAAGTTTGCAGGCGTCAAGATCGGCAACACGACCATCGGCTCCGGCAACTACGGCTTTGCCAAGATCGACGAGGGCACCGTTGTGACCATCAATCCGGGCTTCCTGAACACGCTGGCCAAGGGCAACTACTCCGTGACCTTCCTGTTCAAGGACGGCGAGGCGACCGCACAGTTTGACGTGCACATCGGTTCCTCCAGCCCCAAGACGGGCGATGAGAGCAATCTCGTCCTCTGGGCAGCCGTGATGATGCTGTCCGGCGCCGCGATCGTCGCACTGGTTCCCAAGCAGAAAAAACAGTAATCATTGACATACTCCACGGGGATGTGAAAAATCACATCCCCTAATTTTTTATCAATCCCTGCCCGCAATCTGTGAAAAAAGCCTTGGAATTGACGCCGAAACGCGCTATAATATATTCAGTATGGACAAAAGGAGATATGCGTTATGGAAGAAAGACTCATGCAACATATCCCCCGCGACGATATCTATCTCTTTAACATCGGGGAAGCCCGCAAAGCCTGGCTCGCGTTCGGCTGCGTCTTCATCCCGGAGTTGCAGATGCACCGCTTCCTGGTTTGGGCGCCCAATGCCAAAAGCGTGACGCTGGTGGGCGATTTTAACAACTGGGCCTGGGACGCGACGCCCATGGAAAAGCTTGAAGGCGGCGTATGGGCGGTGTTTTTGGACAATGTCTGGGACAGCCAGTGCTATAAATATTGCATCGAAGGGATCGACGGCAAACGATTTTTGAAGTCCGACCCCTTTGCCGCCTTCGCCCAGAATGGCAGCGATAACGCTTCCCTGGTCTGGGCGGAGAAGGACTACCCCTGGGGTGATGCGAAGTTCCTTAAAAAGCGCGCCGCGCAGGATTTCATGCAAACGCCCATGAGCATCTACGAAGTGCACCTCGGCTCCTGGAAAAACGTGGAGGGCGGCAACACCTACGGCAACATTGCCAGGGAGCTTGCCGATTACTGCGTGGAGATGGGCTACACCCATGTGGAGCTGCTGCCGGTGACGGAATACCCTTATGGCGGCTCCTGGGGCTATCAGGTCACGGGCTACTATGCCCCCACCTCCCGCTACGGCAACCCCGAGGACTTCAAGTGCTTTGTGGACACCCTGCACCGCGCGGGCATCGGCGTGATCCTCGACTGGGTGCCGGCGCATTTTCCCAGGGACGCGCATGGGCTCGCGCAGTTTGACAGTACGCCGCTTTTCGAGTGCAAGGAGCGCCGCATGGCCGAGCACCCGGAGTGGGGAACACTGATTTTCGACTATGAGAGCAATCAGGTACAGAGCTTTCTGGTCTCCTCTGCCTGCAAGTTCTTCGAGGTCTATCATATCGACGGCGTCCGTGTGGACGCGGTCAGCTCCATGCTCTACTTAAACTATGCCCGCCGCGAAGGGGAGTTTACGCCCAACGCCGAGGGCGGCACCACAAATCTGCACGCGCTGCGCTTTTTACGCAAGCTCAATCACGCGGTGCTGACCGAGTACCCAGGCGCTGTCACCATCGCGGAGGAATCCACCGCCTTCCCGCGCATCACCGCGCCCCCCGATATGGGCGGCGTCGGCTTCTGTATGAAGTGGGACATGGGTTATATGCACGACACCCTCGACTATATGTCCATGGACCCGTATTTCCGCAGCTATAACCACGGCAAGCTCACCTTCTCCATGATGTATGCCTTTATGGAGAACTACGTTCTGGCCTACTCCCACGATGAGGTGGTCCACGGCAAGTGCTCCATGATCGGCAAGATGTTCGGAGACTACGATCAGAAATTTGCCTCCCTGCGCGTGTTGTATGGCTACCAGTTCGCCCACCCCGGCAAAAAGCTGACCTTCATGGGCAGCGAGTTCGGACAGTTCATCGAGTGGAACTGGCAGCAGGAGCTCGACTGGCTGCTGCTGGGCTATATGCGCCATGCGCAGCTGCAGCAGTATATGAAGGAACTCAACAAGCTCTACACTTCTTTCCCCGCTATGTACGAGGTCGATCACTCCTGGGACGGCTTTACCTGGCTGAATGTGGACGACGCGGGCCGTAGCTCGGTGGCCTTCCTGCGTACCGGGAAAAATCGGAAAAAGGGCATCGTCTGCGTCTGTAACTTTACGCCCGTGCGTTATGACGGCTTCGTCTTCGGCCTGCCGGCGCCCGGAACGCTCAAGGAGCTCTTGAACAGCGACGATGAGCGGTACGGCGGCGAGGGTGTGCTGAATGAGGGGACGATCCGCAGCCGCAAGGAGGGCTTTCTGGGGATGCCCGCTTCTGCGGCGGTCACGCTGCCGCCCATGAGCGCGGTGTTCTTTGAATACAAACAGACAGTGCCGAGAGCGAAAAAGAAGCCTGTCATCGGAGAGAATAGTGTAAAATGAAAAAAGAATTTCGTGATATGCTCAAGAGCAAGGGGAGAAACGAGCTGCCCGCTGTGCTGCTGGCCGCGGCCGAATGCGCACCGCTTGCCAAGACCGGCGGCCTTGCCGACGTGGTCGGGACGCTGCCAAAGTCGCTGCAGGCGCTGGGCTTTGACGCCCGCGTCATCATCCCGTACCACCGCTGCATCAAGAATCAGTATGCCGACCGGGTAGAGCATATGTTCTATTTCTATGTACAGCTCGGCTGGCGCCGGGAGTACGCGGGCATCGAGAAGATGGAGCTGGACGGCATTACGATCTACCTGGTGGATAACGAGCACTATTTCGGCGACCGCATCTACTGGGGCGGCGAGGGCGAGATCGAGCAGTATGCCTTCTTCACCCGCGCAGTACTGGACGCGCTGCCCAATCTGGACTTTGCGCCCGAAATCATCCACTGCAACGACTGGCACACCGCCATGCTCCCCATGCTGGGCAAGACCCAGTACCCCGGGTGCATGCAGGAGCGGCTCAAATATATCCTGACCATCCACAACATCGCCTTCCAGGGCAAGCTCAGCTTTGCCTTTGCCAAGGATCTGCTGGGCATCGAGGACAAGTACCTCACCGGCGAATATATGGAGCTGGGCGGCTGCGCCAACTTCATGAAGGGCGGCTGCGTCTTTGCCGACCGCATCAATACCGTGAGCCCCAGCTATGCCCGGGAGATCATGACCGACTACTACGGCGAGGGGCTGGAGAACATCCTCAACGCCCGCGCGGGTGATGTCTCCGGCATCGTCAACGGCATCGACAAGGACTTCTTCAATCCCCGCAAGGATCCGCGCATCCCCGCACACTACGATCGGACTCGCCGCAAGGGCAAGGCCGCCTGCAAAGCGGCGCTGCAGGAGCAGATGGGGCTCAACATCGACCCCGAGGTGCCCATCTTCGCCATGGTCACCCGCATGACCGAGCAGAAGGGCTTTGATCTCGTCGCCTGCGTGCTGGACGACCTGATGGGGCGCGAGGATATGCAGTTCATGCTTCTCGGCAGCGGGGAGGAGCGCTTTGAGAATTTCATGCGCGCCGCCGAGTACCGCTACAAGGGGCGTGTCTGCTCCTATATCGGCTATAACGAGAATCTGGCAAACCTCATCTACGCCGGCAGCGATTTCTATCTTATGCCCTCGCGCTTTGAACCCTGCGGCCTGAGCCAGATGATCGCCATGCGCTACGGCACCATCCCCATCGTGCGCGAGACCGGCGGACTGCGCGATACGGTCATGCCCTTCAACCGCTACACCGGCGAGGGCACCGGCTTCTGCTTCGCCAACTACGACGCCTGGGAGATGCGCGACGCGATGCGCGCGGCGCTGAGCTGCTACAAGAACAAGGAGGTCATGGACAGCCTGATCCGGAACGCCATGCAGGCGGATTTCGGCTTTGAACGCTCCGCGGAAGAATATGCGAGGCTCTATTTATGCACGCTGTGAAAAATCATTCTGTCTGGGAAGGCGCCCATTCCGGCAGGTTCACAGTCTGGTTTGGCGGCAGTTATGAGGAGAAGTGGACGGATGATTTTACCCTCTCCGTCATCTACCGTGACCGCCGCCCGGTGACCGCCGCCTGGGGCGAGGGTTTCTGGGAGCCTGTCGGCGGCGACGATGTGATCTCGCAGATCCTGAAGGAGCCGCACTGTCCCGCCATGTTCACCCAGTATTTCCAGGCTGCCGCCTCTGTGTACGCGGCAGCCCGCTCCTGCGTGGAGAGCGGGGTTCCCATCTCCGCGCTGCCGGAGCGCTTTTACGACCACGATAACCCGCTCGCGGCGCCGGAACTGATGCGCCTGCTGATGGATGACTGCGGCTTCTCGCTGCAGGACGCCTATCAGGTGACCGCCCGCTGCTGCGGCGATCTGCGCGCCACCGGTATTGAGCTTGCCAGCATGTACGGCATCCAGCCCCGCACGGCTCATGTCATCAGCATCCTGCGCACCTGCGTGGGCAGCCTCATGGCGGCGCATGACGCCTGGGAGGAGAGCTGCCGCAAGCCGCTCGGTGCGGTGCGGGAAGGGGAGACGCTCACGCTGAATGTCCGCTTGATCAGCGGCAAGGCCAAACGCGCCCTCCTGCTGCTGCGGGGCGACCGGATGAGCGTCGAATACCCCATGACGCCCACGAAGGAGGGCTTTACGGTCACGATCAAAGCCCCTGATGAGGCCGCGGCGCTGTGGTACAGCTTCCGCATCGAGACGGCGGACGCGGCGCACTGGCTCTGCCCCGACGGCAGCGGACACCAGGGGCGGCTCTTCGGCTTTGAGGCTGACGGCTTCCGGCTCACGGTGTATAAAAAGGACTTTGAAACCCCGGCCTGGTTCCGCCGCGCGGTCATGTACCAGATCTTCCCCGACCGCTTTGCCTTCTCAAACGACGGCACGGCGGAGCGCGGCGTTGCCTATCACACGGCGCTGGGGCAGACTCCGGAGCTGCACGGCAGCATCGAGGAGCCGGTACGCTGGCGGCCGCGCCCCTTTGAGCGCAGTTACAGTCCGGACGATTTCTACGGCGGCACGCTTAAGGGCATCGAGCAGAAGCTCCCGTATCTCAAGGAGCTGGGCGTGAGCTGCATTTACCTCAACCCCATCGTGGAGGCGCGCTCCAATCACCGTTATGACGCCTCGGATTACAGCCGGGTCGATCCTATCCTCGGCACAAACGAGGACTTTTCCCATCTCTGCGCGATGGCGGAGAAGCTGGGTATCCGCATCATGCTTGACGGTGTGTTTTCCCACACCGGCGCGGACAGCATTTACTTCAACCGCTATCACCATTATCCGAGCGTCGGCGCCTGCCAGGGCGAGGATTCGCCGTATTACGACTGGTATTTCTTCTCAAACTTCCCCAACGAATACCGGAGCTGGTGGGGCTTCAAGGATCTGCCCGAAGTGGAGGAGCTGAACCCCGTCTGGCAGGATATGGTGGTCACCGGCAGGGACAGCGTGGTGAAAACCTGGCTGCGCCGCGGCGCCGCCGGCTGGCGGCTGGATGTGGCGGACGAGCTGCCCGACGAGGTGCTCAGTCTGATCCGTGACGCCGCCAAGGAGGAAAAGCCCGACGCCCCGATCCTCGGTGAGGTATGGGAGGACCCGGTTCTGAAGGAGAGCTACGGCAGCCGCCGCAACTACGCCCTCGGTTACTCGCTCGACTCCGTGATGAACTATCCCTTCCGCTACGCGGTGCTGGATTTTGCCCACTGGCGCATGGACGCTTACCGCCTGCGCGACTTCCTGCGCAATCAGCAGATGAATTACCCGAAGCCGCTCTACTACTCGCTGATGAACCTGCTGGGCTCTCACGATACCGATCGTCTGCGAAGCGCACTCGCCACCGATACCGTGATCCGCAGCCTCTCACGTGAAGATCAGCTTTGCCTGCAGTTTCCGCCCGAGAAGCTCAAGCGCGCTGTGGAGCTCGAGAAGCTCTGTGCCGCCATTCAATTCACGGTGCCCGGCGTACCGAGCGTCTACTACGGCGATGAGCAGGGCATGACCGGCGTGTGCGATCCCTTTAACCGCGCTCCCTTCCGTGTGGGTGAGCGGGAGGTGCATGACTGCTACGCCGCGCTCTCGGCCAAGCGCAACGCGATCCCGGCGCTCAGCACCGGCTTTGCCCGCTTCATGGCGGCTTCGCCCGATGTGCTGCTGATCCTGCGCTGGATCGAAAACGGAAAGGACGCCTTCGGTCTGCCCGCCGAGGACGGAGCGTATCTCGTCGTGATCAACCGCTCCAATACCCCGGTCAAGTATACGGCCGACTGTTCGGCGGCGGGGAAGGGCTTTTACAGCGGCAGCATCGAAGCCTGTACGGCGAACATTGTAAAACTCTGATTTTAACAAATTTTTCTTCCTTTTTACAAGGAACTGTGGTATACTGTCACCCCGAAAGGAAGTGAGATGCTTGCCGAAGCAGAAGGGCACCAAAAAAATAGCGGACAACCGCAAGGCTTTTCACGACTATTTCGTGCTCGAACGCTTTGAGGCGGGGATCGAGCTTGCCGGAACGGAGGTCAAATCCATCCGCGCGGGGCAGGTGAATCTGAAGGATTCCTACTGCACCATCAAGGACGGGGAGCTGTTTGTGCGCGCCATGCACATAAGCCCTTATGAGCACGGGAACATTTTCAACAAAGACCCTGTGCGGCCGCGCAGACTCCTGATGCACAAGCGGGAGATCCTGAAGCTGAACGCCCGTGTCATGCAGGACGGTGTGGCGCTGGTGCCGCTGTCGCTATATTTTAAGGACAGTCGCGTGAAGGTGGAGCTGGGGCTCTGCAAGGGCAAGAAGCTCTATGACAAGCGCGACAGCGACGCCGAGCGGCAGTCCAAACGCGATATTGACCGAATGATGAAAGAGAGGAACTACGAATGAGCAATCCTGTTGTCACCTTTGAAATGGAAAACGGCGATGTCATCAAGGCTGAGCTTTACCCCGAAATCGCGCCCAACACCGTCAATAACTTCATCTCTCTCGTGTCCAAGGGCTTTTACGACGGCCTGATCTTCCACCGGGTCATCCCCGGCTTCATGATCCAGGGCGGCGACCCCAAGGGCAGCGGCGTCGGCGGCCCCGGCTACTGCATCAAGGGCGAGTTCAATGCCAATCGCTTCCAGAATAACCTCAAGCATGACCGCGGCGTGCTGTCCATGGCGCGCACCATGGCTCCCAACTCCGCCGGCAGCCAGTTTTTCATCATGCATGAGGATTCTCCCCATCTCGACGGGCAGTATGCCGCCTTCGGCAAGGTCATCGAGGGCATCGAGGCTGTCGACCACATTTGCGATGTGCGTACCGACTACAACGACCGCCCCAGAGTGCCCCAGGTGATGAAAAAGGTCACTGTGGAAACCTTCGGCGTCGAGTACCCCGAGCCGGAGAAGTGCTGATTGCTTAACACAGCCTGTCCTTCCCCCAACGGGGGAGGGACAGAACAAAACTCTCGTAAACAAAAACGAAGCCGGGTGAAACGGCTTTGTTTTTGAAAGGAAGACGGAGGGAGCGTTGCGAGCTTCGTCTGACGACGAGGGGGTGTACTGGTTTCGACGGGGGCGTGGAGGCAGGAATAGCGGGCGGATGCGCCTACCATCCTTAAAATGGGCACTTTTATAAATTAAAGAACAACGATAACACTGTTCTTCTCGCTGCTTAATTAGCGAGCGTTCCACCCGGGAGTCCCACGGCCCGGGATGGGGCGTCGATGAGTGGGGAACGTGCGTACAGTAAGCTTTGCCTGTGCCACGCATGATGAAGCTACCGAATCCCTGAGCATGGCGGCCTGCGCTCGGATGAGGGAATGAAAACGACCGCCTGCGCCCGGAGAAGTTCCTGTTAAAATGCTTTCGGACGGGGGTTCGATTCCCCCCACCTCCACCAAGGCAAAAATCCTGTCACATAAGTGGCAGGATTTTTGCTTTGTATTCTTACGATATTTTCTTTACATCCGCTCTTCGATCCAATTGAGCAGGAACCGGTCTACCGCTTCCTTGTCAAACTCGTTCAAGATCTCGTGGCGGTCGTCCGGAAAGAGCTTCAGCGTCACATCCCGGATGCCGGTCTGACGGTAGCTCTGCGCGACGGTCTCCGGCCCTTTGCCGAAATTGCCCACCGGGTCATTCTGCCCGGATACGACGAGGATCGGCAGCGTCTTCGGGATCTTGTCCAGATTCACCTGCCGCTGCGCGTAGCGCATACCGCGGAAGAGGTTATAGTAGCCGTTCACTGTGAAGACAAACTGGTTGAGCGGGTTTGCCTCATAGGCGTCAACGATCGCTTCATCCTTCGTCAGCCAGTCGTTCTTTGTGCGGGCCGGCTCAAAGGACGCGTTGTAGGAGCCCAGCGCCATGTTGTTGATCGTGGTGCTGCGGTAGTGGCCGCCGCGCGCCTGCTGGAAAACGCTCGTTAAGGCGATGCCCAGATCCAGCGTGGCCACCGGCTGATAGCCGGTACCCATGATGATCGCGCCGGACAGCCCCTCCCCGAACTTCTCGATGAACTGCCGCGCGAGGAAGGAACCCATGCTGTGACCCAGCAGAAAATAGGGGACGCCCGGGTATTTCTTCCGGCTGTCCTCCCGAAGCTGCTGCATATCGCCGAGGACGCAGAAGTTGCCGTCATGCTTGGCAAAATAGCCGTACTGCGCCTCGTCCCGTACCGACTTGCCGTGGCCGAGATGGTCGTTGCCGACCACATAGAAGCCCTGCGAGGCCATAAAGTTCGCAAAGCGGTCATACCGGTCGATAAACTCCACCATGCCGTGCGCGATCTGCAGGATGCCGCGCACTTCCGTTTCCGGAATCCATTCGATCGCGTGAATCTGGGTCAGCCTGTCCTTGGACGGATAGTAAAACTCCCGTTTCATAGTACTCCAACCTTTCGTGTTTGTGTTTTTTCGAGTGATCTTCTGCTGTCAAGTATACATCATCGCGCAAAGTTAGTAAAGGCGAATTTTCCACGCGGCGCAGAATCATTTTCTTCCGATTTCGCATACAAAAGACTGGAAACATGGGACGGGATATGCTATACTTAATTGCTAAATTCGACAGCATATTTTTTACATAAAAGACAGGGTACCGCTATGCAAACAAAGAAGACAGATTTTTTCGCCAGGTGGAAAATGCCGCTGACCGTGCTGATCTCGGTGCTGTTGACGCTTGCCGCGGTGGCGGGCGTGGGGGCTTATCTCTACCGTGACT
>CACZXQ010000020.1 GCA_902785115.1 Oscillospiraceae bacterium
ATTGCCCAATATTCCCCACTGCTGCCTCCCGTAGGAGTCTGGGCCGTATCTCAGTCCCAATGTGGCCGTTCAACCTCTCAGTCCGGCTACTGATCGCAGCCTTGGTAGGCCGTTACCCCACCAACTAGCTAATCAGATATGAGCCCATCTTTCAGCGGATTGCTCCTTTGGTATTCAGACGATGCCGCCCAAATACATTATGCGGTATTAGCAGTCGTTTCCAACTGTTGTCCCCCTCTGAAAGGCAGGTTGCTCATACATTACTCACCCGTCCGCCACTAAGTGTCAAAAGCAAGCTCTCAACACTCCGTTCGACTTGCATGTGTTAGGCACGCCGCCAGCGTTCATCCTGAGCCAGGATCAAACTCTCAATAAATCGTATCTTAAACCCGAAGGTCTAAAATCTAATTTTTGAAGCTTTCTTAGCTCTCAAAAGAATTATTTTAAAGTCTTATATGACTTAAAGAACCCTTCTCTGGTGCTTATTTAGCATAAGCTTTTTCTTACATTGTTCAATTTTCAAGGTACACGCTTCGCTGTTTCCCTCTCGGTGACAGCTTGTTTACTTTACCACACTTCGAACCGTTTGTCAAGAGTTTTTTTCAAACTTTTTCTCTCGTGCTTCCGTTCTCTGTGCCGCTCTCTCGAGCGCTTGGCTAATATACCACCTCAATCTCACTTTGTCAACAACTTTTTTACTTTTTTCAAACTTTTTTTGCGTACACTAAATATTGTGGGTTTATCCTGGACATAATACACTACATGTATCATGACCATCTTTTTTACCCAAAACCAAAGGCAAGGAAAGATCCCGAATACCGGGGACCGATCTCCACGGCAGCTCTGAAAACGATCTTTTCCTTCTGCGGGGATTTTGAAACCCGCTCGCTCGATTTCGGTCTTGCGGGAATTGTATCGGTGCAGGCCTGCTGGCTTGACGGGCTTGTTTCCGGCAGCCAAATTTCAGACGAGATCCTGCGTCCGCTGACAGACCGGCTGCGCTCTGGCAATAGCGATACCGAGAACGATGTGGTCGAGCGCATCCTGGCCGGTGCTGTTTATCGCGGCTCCGTCCACCGGCGTTCTGACATGGATTTGCTGGTTGCGGATCTCTGCCACGGGCACATGGCGCTTGTGTTTGATGGCGCCGCCGTGGCGCTGAGCTTTGAGGTGCGCGCAAGCGAAGTGCGCCCGGTGGGAGAGCCCACGCTGGAAAAATCGCTCAAAGGCGGCAAGGACGCCTTTACCGAAACCCTGCGCGTCAACACGGCGCTTGTTCGCCGCCGCGTCGCCACACCGAAACTCAAGCTCTCGGAAGGCACGCTGGGTCGGCGCAGCAACACCCGCGTTGCGGTATTGTTTCTGGAAGGCCTTGTATCGCCTGAAACGCTCAAAAAGCTCGCGGTGCGTCTTGATCGGCTGGACGTGGACGCGCTTTTATCACTCGGTACGCTGGAGGAATCTATCGTGGACGCGCCGCTCTCGCCCTTTCCGCAGCTTTTGCACACCGAGCGGCCTGACCGTTTCGCCATGTATCTTATGCAGGGGCGGATCGGGCTGCTGGTGGACGGGCTGCCGGTCGGGCTGGTGCTGCCGGTGACACTCGCGGAATATATGAAGGTCACGGACGACGCGGGAACTCATTTTCTCGTTTCCAGCGTGCTCTCCCTTGTCCGCTGGGCGGCACTGCTGCTCGCGGCGCTGCTGCCGGCACTATATGTGGCGATGGCGATGTACCATCAGGAGATGATCCCGACGCGGCTGCTGCTTTCGATCATCGAGGCGGAGCAGGACGTACCCTTCTCGACGGCGCTGGAGGTACTGGGGATGCTGGGTGCCTTCTGTCTTGTGCAGGAGGCCGGACTGCGCCTGCCGAATCCTATCGGGGACACCGTCTCAATCATCGGCGCGCTGATCGTGGGGCAGGCCGCGGTGGAGGCGAAGATCGTCTCACCCATCGCGATCATTGTAGTGGCCTTTTCCGCCATTGCCTGCTACGCGCTGCCGAGCCAGGATCTGGCGGCGGCGGTACGGCTTGCGCGGCTGGCGCTGCTGCTGGGGGCGATCTTCGCGGGGCTTTACGGCACGGCGCTGGTGACAGCGCTGCTATTGCTGCATCTGGCGAGCCTTGACAGCTTCGGCGTAAACTACACCGCGCCGCTCAGCGACGGTCTGCGGGGGAATCTGCGCCGGATGCTGCTGCAGCCGCCGAAGCCGGCAGACAAGTTTCGTGATCCCCATCTGAAAACGCCGGATCGGAGACGACAAGTTTAGGGTCGTAGGGACGAGTATTGCTCGTCCGGTGGTCTGAGAACAGCTTATGAAAAAGTTTTTTCTTATTTCTTCTATTTTTCTCCTTGTACTTCTATGCGGCTGCGGGTTATCCGCCCAGCGGCGGGAGATGGAGCAGCTTCGCATCATTCAAACCGTGGGCATGGACTATGAAAAGGGCTCTGTACGCCTGACGCTGGCTGCCGCCGCCGGACCAGAGGGAGAAGGCCCCGGCGCACAGCTCAGCGGCACAGGCCGCACGCTCTCGGCGGCGCTCGAACAGATCCGCGAAAACTCCGTGGAGGAGGAGCTCTTCATGGGCCATATCCGCGCGATCCTGGTAGGGCAGGAGGCGGCCGAACATGGACTGAACGATCTGATCGCGGTGATCAGCCGCTCCAACGACCTCAGACTCGACATCCCGCTCTATCTGGTGCGCGGCGGCACAGCTGCGGAGCTGATGCAGGGGGCAAGCTCCGACACACGGGGCATCACAGAGATCCTGCAGAGCGCCCAGCTTCGTTCGGAGCGGCAGCGCAGCGAGAAGGGCAGCACTGCAGACGCGGTGCAGCGCGCACTGATTCGCAGCGGCGGTGCGCTCGTGACTGCTCTGCGCTTTGGAGACGCCGCCGAGCAGGGCGACAAGACCGCCGTGCCCGCGGGCTTCGGTGTACTGAAAAGCGGGACGCTCTGCGCCTGGGTCGAGCCGGAGGACGCGCTGGCGGCGGAGCTTCTCTGCGGCAAAACCGGCTGCCGGGAGCTGAGCGTTCTCGATCTCGGCGGGCTGCCGGTGAGCCTGGAGCTGCAGCGGGGGGAGAGCACGGTGACGCCGGTTTGGAACGACGACGGCAGTCTGCGCGGGCTGGATGTGACAGCTTATGTGCAGGCCGCCGTGCTGGAGACCGGCGCCGACAGCGCCGACGGGCTCGCCCGCTATGACGACTATCTGACCGGACAGCTCGAGGCGGCGATCTCGGAGAAGCTGGGGCGCATTTTGCAGCTTGCGCGGCAGGAGTCACTGGATCTGGCAGAACTCACGTCCAGGCTCGAGCGCAGCGATCCCCGGCGATTTCGCGCGCTGAAGGAGGATTTGGGGGCATTGCTGCCCAGTCTGGAGATCAGCCTGACCGTTCAGGGCGAGCTGACCCACAGTTTTGACGCAAAGGAAGCGTAAATAGTTTTCAGTTTTCAGCTTTTAATTTTCTGCTGTATCACGTCCCGGCTTGCAGAGACTGCGGAAGGACGTTTCTTTCCCCGGAAAAGAGGTTATCGACCATGACAAGTGAGCAATATTCCCGGCGGCAATTGATGAGTCTTGGCGCGGCGGCGGTTCTCTCGCCGGCGCTGCGCCTCTATCCCGCGGCCTCGGCCGCCGTTGCGGGGCGTGCCTGCTGGCTGTCTGCTCTCGCGTGTCTGCCGTTTCTGTTTCTCTATGCCTTCCTTCTCTGCCGCTTTGCGGGTAAGCGGCGGGAAGGGGAGGGTATGGGAGAACTGACCATGCGTGCGCTCGAGAACAAACTCGGCAGAGCCGTGCTGGGGCTTTTCGGACTGTGGCTGCTGCTGTACGCGGGCTTTGTCCTGCGCGCGGCGGCGGAGCGCTTCACGGTGGCGCTCTTCCCGCGCAGCCGTCCCGCCTTTTTTGTCGTCACGCTGGGGCTTTCCGCAGCCCTCGCGGCGCTTTGCTCCCCGCGGGCGCTTGTGCGCATGGCGCGGATGCTCTTTCCGGTGCTGCTGGGCGTCATCCTCCTGCTGCTGCTCTTTTCACTCAAGCAGATCGACGTGGAGAACCTGCTGCCCCTCACGGCGGAGGACACGCTGCCGGTACTGCGCGGGGCGCTGCCGGTGGGGGAGGTGCTGCTGCTGGGGCTTTACGCGCCCGCCTTTCTGCTGGGCGGCGCGGAGAAGCGGGCAGGCGGCTTTGGCGCTCTTGCCCTCTGGCTGACGGGGCTGTGCCTGCTGCTCTCGGCGCTCGCGGCGGCTGTGATCGGCTGCTTCGGTGCGGAGATCACCGCAAAGCTCACGCTGCCCTTCTTCACCCTCGTGCGCAATCTGGTCTTCTTCCGGACGCTTGAGCGCCTGGAGGCGCTGGTGGTAGCGCTCTGGCTTTTCCCGGACTTCTTGCTGGCGTCTCTTGCGCTGCTTGCCTCCCAGCACTGTCTGCGGCTGCTCGCGGGCTTTGCGCCCGCCTATCTGGGCGAGGGGCTTTTTACTCTCTCCCGCGGGCGCTGGATCATCTGGCTCTGCGGCGCGTTCGCGATCGCATTGGGGCTGCTCCTCGCCCCGACCGACAACGCCCTTGCCCTGTGGTCAGAGCGCATCATCCCGACGGGACAATATATCGCCGCCGGCTTGCTTCTTATTATATATATGGCAGGAAATGTAAAAAAAGGGTTATGAAAAAATTCTTTTTCATAACCCTTTTTTAGTTTTTCGTTTTCAGAACAGAAAACGAAAATGCACAGCGAAAAGCAAATTGAAATACGTTTTTGCCGGGGCTTTGCCTCGGCAAAAACACCATAAACCGAGCTTTGCGAGGTCTCATGCCGACCAAACTCGGCGCGTCTCCCGTGCGCCGTGTGCGATAAGCATGAGTACTCCCAACGATTTAGTCCCCTGCAAGGGGACTGAATCGTTACTTTAGATAATCCGTGAGCTTCGGCACGGTGAAGCCCTCGACGTAATCCACAGTGAGACTGTCGAAGGTGTCCTGAAGCTCCTTGCCGTAGGCCTCGTTCGCGGCCTTGCTGCGGGCGGTCAGGGCGGTACCGTCATTGGAATACTCGATCACGCCGTCGGGATCGAGCGGCAGGCGCATGATGACGTGCCAGCCGTGTTCGGACAACACCGGGTCGGAGACCTGGTAATCCTCCAGGCTCAGCACCGTCTCCTCAAACACGGCGACCATTCTGCCGGGCAGGAAGACATAGCCGTCGGGGTAAGCGGCCTTGCCGGTATCTTCGCAGTATTCGGCCTTGAGCTCCGCAAAGCGCGCAAGGCGCTCGGCATCGTCCTCGATGGCCTGCAGCTCGGCGGCGATCTCCTCCGCCTTCGCCTGCTTCTCGGCGGCGACCTTCTCATCCAGCGCCTCATAGGTGGCGGGATCGGTGGTTCTGAGGAGAATGTGCGTTGCGGCCATATAGTCGTTGTCCGCGAGGTACTGCAGCGCCGTACCGTCCTCCACCAGCTCGCCGTTTTCGCCGTAGGCCTGCACGAAGCCCTGGCGGTAGAGATAGTTGATGCGGTTCATGCGGTCATAGAGCGTGCGGGGCAGGAAAATGGTCTCGATATAGGCGTTGAAGTCCTCGGCGGTAGCGCCTTCGCCCACAGCGCCGACAATGTCGGTTTCCTCCTGCTCGCGGATGGCGGCAAGCTGCTCATCCGTCAGCTCCACTTCGCCCTTCGCAGCCAGGCTCTCAATGGCGAAGATCTGGCGAAGCGTAGACTCCGCGCCCTCCACCGGCATATCGGCAAAGGTGGCGTCGCTGTCCTCCTCCACCTGCGCGTCCCAATCGGGAGCCGCGCCGTAGTAAGAGGCCATGGTGGCAAAATAGTTCTCGATCTGCTTGGCCTGGGAGAAATAGAGATAGAAATACTCACCCCAGGTCACGTCTCTGCCGTCCACGGTGGCAACGACCTCGTCCGGCTCATGGGTGGCGTATATCGCCGCGTAATCGGGTACACGCAGGGTATAGGCTTCTTCCTCCGCCGCAGATTCGGGTTCGGCTGTGTCCGTATCGTTGACCAAAATGCTTGTCGGTTCATCCGCCCCGCCGATTGTGCCGGGCTTTTCGCTGCGGTAGCTGAGAAAACCGATGACGCCGCCTGCCAGCGCGCACACGATCAGCAGTGCAATGATCAATTTTTTCATAGGTATCAAGTCCTTTCCGTGTTCTCTGTGACTATACTACGTCTTTGCAAATCTATCAAGCAATTTTTCACTGACTATTATCCACTAAGCTCCCCAGTCGGCGGTAAACTTTCTCGCCTCGTCAATGACGCGCCCCTTGGCCTTGATTTTGAGGCTCAGACAGGGCTTGGAGCCGGCCTCTACCTTCAGCCTGCCCTTGTACTCGGGCTTTGCGTAGAGCCGGGAGACCTTCTCCATGTCGAAGTCCTTGACCGTAAAACGCAAATAGCCCTGTTTCTGGGCAATGTCGGTGATGCCGGCCTTGCCCGCCTCGCCGCGAAGCAGCGCGACATGGATGAGGGCGTTCACGCCCGGGGGTGGATCGCCGAAGCGGTCGATGAGCTCGTCGGTGAGGTCGTCGGCCTCCGCCTCGGTGCGGATGGCGGCGATGCGGCGGTAGATGTCCATGCGCTGCTCAGAGGAGGAGATGTAACGGTCGGGGATGTTCGCCGCCACGGCGAGGTCGGCCGAACAGTCGGCGGCCTTGGGCACCTCGATGCCTCTGGCCTCCAGCACCGCCTCATTGAGAAGCTTCATGTACATATCGTAGCCCACGTCGATCATATGCCCCGACTGTTCCGCGCCCAAAAGATTGCCCGCGCCGCGGATTTCAAGGTCGCGCATGGCGATCTTGAAGCCGGAGCCGAAGGCGGCAAAGTCGCGGATGGCGGTGAGGCGCTTCTCCGCGATCTCGGTAAGCACCTTGTCGCGCCGGAAGGTGAGATAGGCGCTGGCCTTGCGCGTGGAGCGTCCGACGCGCCCGCGGATCTGGTGGAGCTGTGCAAGGCCGAGCTTATCCGCGTCCTCGATGATCAGGGTGTTGACGTTCGGAATGTCGATGCCGGTTTCGATGATCGTTGTGCACACCAGCACCTGTGTCTCGCCGTTTGCCACGCTCTCCATCACGGAGGCAAGCATGTTTTTATCCATCTGCCCGTGCGCCACCGCGACCGTGACATCGTCCAGCAGCTCCATGAGGCGCATGGCGGTGCGCTCAATATCGTCCACACGGTTGTGCAGGTAATAGACCTGCCCGCCGCGCTGGATCTCGCGCCGGATCGCGTCGGCGAGGATGCCCCAGTCATGCTCCATCACGAAGGTCTGCACCGGCAGGCGATCCTCCGGCGGCTCCTCGATGGTGGACATATCCCGGATGCCGGACATAGCCATGTTGAGCGTGCGGGGGATGGGCGTTGCCGAGAGCGTCAGCACGTCGATGCCTCGGCTCAGCTCCTTGATATGTTCCTTGTGCGTCACGCCGAAGCGCTGCTCCTCGTCCACGACGAGCAGACCGAGGTTCTTAAAGCGCACATCTTTGCTCAGAATCCGGTGAGTGCCGATGACGAGATCGACCTTGCCGGTTGCGATCTCCGAGAGGGTCTTCGTCATCTGCGCGCCGGTGCGAAAGCGCGAGAGCACCGCGATCTCCACCGGGAAGCCGAAAAAGCGCTGCAGCGCGGTCTGGTAATGCTGCTGTGCCAGCACGGTGGTGGGAACGAGGATCGCGGCCTGCTTGCCGTCGAGGACGCACTTCATCACCGCGCGCAGCGCGACCTCGGTCTTGCCGAAGCCCACGTCCCCGCATAGCAGCCGATCCATCGGCACGCTCGATTCCATGTCCGCCTTGATCTCCGCGATGCAGCGAAGCTGATCGTCCGTCTCGGTATAGCCGAAGTTTTCCTCAAACTCCCGCTGCCACTCCGAGTCCGGCGAGAAGGCGTAGCCGGGCAGCCGCTGGCGCTCGGCGTAGAGGGCGATGAGCTTTTTTGCCATGTCCTTGGCGGCGCTCTTGGCGCGGGAGCGGGTTTTCGCCCACTCGGTGCCGCCCATCTTGGAGAGCTTGACGGGCTTTTCCTCGCCGCCGCCCGTGTACTTGGTCACAAGGTCGAGCTGCGTTGCGGGAACGTACAGGCTGTCCGTCCCGGCGTAGGCGATCTTGATATAGTCCTTCTCGAAGCCGTCCACCTGCATCTTGACGATGCCGGCAAAGCGGCCGATGCCGTGGTTTTCGTGCACCACATAGTCGCCAACCGATAAATCGCCGTAGGATTCAATGCGCTGGCGGTTGGCAGGGAGCTTCTTCGCGCTCTTTTTCTTCTTGTTTCCCCGGCGCAGAAGCTGGCTGTCCGTGAGGATGGCGAGGCGGATGCCGGGGTATTCGATGCCCGCCGAGATCGCGCCGACGGCGATGCAGCACTGCCCCGCCTCGGGCAGCTTATTGAGCGGCTCGCGGATCAGCGCGGGGATCTCATGCTCCTTGAAAAAGTCCTGCAAGACCTTGGCGCGGCGCTCGTCCCCGGCAAGAACCACGATGCGGTAGTCCTGCTTGGTGTAGAGCTTCACGTCCTCGGCGGCGGCCTGCGCGCTGCCCGCGTAGGAGGGGAGCTGCTTGGCCGGGATGCTGACGAGGGTCTTCGGCGGCAGGGGAGGCCGCCCGATGGTGAAGGCGTCCGCCATGTAGAGCGGAAAATCCTCCATCCGTTTGGTGAGCGCCTCAAAGCTTGCGTAAAAACCGTCGGGGCTCATGGCGATCTGTCCCCGGCGCTGCAGCTCGCGGATGTCCTCGGTGAGCTGCTTGGCGTAATCCCGCGCGCGCTCGGCGCAGCGCCCCGGCTGGTCAAGCAGAAGGATCGCGTCCTCCGGGATGTAATCCATCGCGGTCGCACTCTCGTAGATCACGGGCAGGTAGCGGTCGGCGTCGGACATGGAAACTCCGGCGCGAAGCTTTTCCGCGTCGGCGCGCAGCACCGCCGCGAGCGTCGCGGCGTTCTCGCTCGTGCGGCGTTTGGCGTATCGTTCGGCAAAGCTCTCGATCTGCCGCGCAAGCGCCTCCACGCCGCCGAGCGTCATCGTGGGCAGGGTCTCCGCCGCGGGCAGGATCGTGCAGCGCTTGATCGCCTCCGTGCGCCGCTGGGTGGACACGTCAAAGTGCCCCATGGAGTCGATCTCATCCCCCCAGAACTCGATGCGCACCGGCTCAAGATCAGCGGGGGAGAAGAAGTCCAGAATTCCGCCGCGTATCGCAAACTGCCCCGGCCCTTCGACCTGGGTGCACCTGCCGTAGCCGCAGCGCAGCAGCGCATCCTCCACGTCCTCCATGGCGTAGCTGCCCCCGTCCTCGACGACGAAGGCGGCCTTCAGAAGCGTCTGCGCCGGGATCGTGCGCTGCAGCAGTCCCGAGACGGACACCACCGTGACCGGGCTTTCGCCCTTTGCCAGCGCGTAAAGCGTGTCGAGCCGCTTCTGCTCCGCCTGGCGGGATACCGCCTCGGTGGCATAGAAGGTATAGTCCCGCATGCCCAGCACGCGGCATTCCTCGCCCAGCATGGAGCGCAGATCGGCGGCAAAATTTTCCGCCGCGGTATCGTCCGGGCAGATTACAAAGAGGGGAGCGCCCGTCTTTGCACGCAGCGCGGCTGCGAGATTGGCCCGGTGCACCGCCGAAAGCCCGGAAACGAGCGCAGGAAGCCCTCCGCTCTCCAGCAGCGAGGGGAGGGCGGCGGCTTCCTTGTTTTCAAATATCTGATTTACAAGTAAATTCATAGCAAGGGTTATTATAGCAGGATTCGCGTGGGGAAGCAAACAGAAAAAAGTGGCCAGTGGTCAGGGATCAGTGGCCAGTATTCCGATCTCTTCGAAATACCGCTCCACTTCCCGCAGGCTCGGAAATATTTTCTCCGCCTTTTCGCGCATTTCCGCGCTCGGCGGGAGCAAGTCCGGCACCATCAGCGTGTGCATGCCGCCCGCAAAGCCTGCGCGAACACCGTTGTAGGAGTCCTCGATCACGGTGGCGTCCGCGGGTTTCACGTTTAACATTTTGCAGGCTTTGAGAAAAATTTCCGGGTCGGGCTTGCTCTTGGTCACCATGTCCCCGGTGATGATCGCGTCAAAATATCCAAGCAGCCCCGCGTCCTTGAGCCAGCGCTCGACAAGAGGCGCTTGCGTGGACGAGGCCAGCGCCAGCGGAACAGCCTTTTCGTGCAGCGCCTTCAAAAGCTCCTTTGCGCCGGGCTTGAGCGGCAGCCTTCCGCCCTTGTAACGCGCAAGGTACATCTCCGTGGTACGCCGCCGAAAGTCCCGCCATGGGAAAGCTTCCCCATACGCCTCTTGGAGGATGCCGCCCGTGACCTCCATCGTCACGCCGATGCAGCGGGCATAGACCGCCTCCATATCGGAAAGCCCCTCTTTTTCCGCGATTTCCAGCCAGCAAGCCCGCTGCGCCCGCTCGGAGTCAAAAATCACGCCGTCCATATCGAAGAGGACGGCTATCTGTTCCGTCATTCCCTCGTCTCCACCGCGCGCATGTCGATCATCTTCTCAAAAGACGACGGCCGGAGGCAGCGGGAATAAAAGTCCCGGATCATACGGTGGGCGACGGGGGCAATGTCGGCGCTGCCCTTGAGGGGCTTTGCCATGAGATCGACCTTTGCGCCGCCGAGGCGGTAATCGCTCTCTACGTCCACATAGCCGAAGCGGACGAAGAATTTGCGGAGCTTGCGCAGATAGTCTCCCTCCGCGTCGTCAAAGACCGTGATTTCCGCAAGAATGCCCTGTTTTTCGGCATAGCGCTTGTTCACAAGCCGCATGGCCTGCACGCCGAGTCCCTGCTCCCGGAACCACTGGAGGATGCCGAAGTATTTGAGCAGCACATAGCCGTACACACCGCGCACCATCACGAGCGCGTAGCCCACGGTGATCTCGCTCTGATCGTCGTAAAACACCAGCAGTTCCTGATTTCCCTGCATCATGGCCTTGTGAATGGCAAGCTTCGGCAGCAGCTCCCGCTTGTCAAAATCCATCTCCATGGCGGGGTAAAGCCGCTCCAGATCGCGGTGCCCGCCGCTTCGCAGTGTCAGCATATTCAGCCTCCCAAATCCTGTGCTCTGCACAGAGACGCATAGATCCCGTTCTTCTTCATCAGTTCCTCGTGGCTGCCAAGCTCCACGATATGTTCCTCCTCCACCACGGCGATGCAGTCGGCATGGCGCACGGTGGAGAGCCGGTGCGCGATGATGATGCTCGTGCGCCCGACGCTGAGCGCGTCCATGGACTTTTGGATGCGCTGCTCGGTCACGGTGTCGAGCGCCGAGGTGGCCTCGTCCAAAATCAGCACCTTCGGGTTTTTGAGGAAGACACGCGCGATGGAAATGCGCTGCTTCTGCCCGCCGGAGAGCATCACGCCCCGCTCGCCGATGTAGCTGTCGTAGCCGTCGGGCATGGCCATGATCTCCTCATGGATCTCGGCGCGCTTGGCGGCCTCGATGATTTCCTCCTCGGTGGCGTCCAGCCTGCCGTAGCGGATGTTATCGCGCACCGTACCGGCGAACATGAACACATCCTGCTGCAAAATGCCGATGTTGCGGCGCAGGGACTGCTGCGTGAGCTTGCGCACGTCGAGCCCGTCCACGCAGACGCTGCCGCCCGTCACATCGTAGAACCGGGGGATGAGCTGGCACATGGTGGTCTTGCCGCCGCCGGAGGAACCGACGACCGCGAGGGTCTGCCCGGGCTGAATGTGCAGGTCGATATGGCTCAGAACCGGCACGCCGTTGTCGTAATGAAAGCTTACGTCGTTTAAGTCGATGCGCCCCTGCACGTTTTGGAGCGTCACCGCGTCCGGCGCGTCCTGAATTTCAGGCTCTGTGCGCATGATTTCGAGGAAGCGCTCAAAGCCCGCCGTGCCCTGCATATACTGCTCGGCAAACATGACGAGCTTGCGCAGCGGGGAGATAAAGGTGGAGACATAGAGCGTGAAGGTGATAAGGTCCACATAGTCCATCTTCCCCTGCATGATGAGCAGGCCACCCACGGTTATGACCAGCACCTGCATGGCGCCGGTGGTAAACTCCATCCCGCTCATAAAAAGCCCCATGCTGCGGTAATACTCCACCTTCGCGCCCTTGAAGACGGTGTTCGCCTCGTCAAATTTTCCGAGTTCCCGTTCTTCGTTTGCGAAAGCCTTTGCCGTGCGGACGCCGGAAATGCTGCTCTCGATGGCGGCGGTGATCTCGGCGGTCTTGCGCTTGACCTCGACATTGGTCTTGCGCATCCGGATGCGCTGGCTCATGGTAAATGCGATGCTGAGCGGCAGCGCGATCGCAAGCACCAGCGCAAGCTGCCAGCGGATCGTGAACATCATCACGAGCGCGCCAACAATGCTCAGCGTACAGATCAGCACGTTTTCCGGCCCGTGGTGGGCAAGCTCCGTCACCTCAAAGAGATCGCTCACAACGCGGCTCAATAAAACGCCGGTGCGGTTATGGTCATAGAAGCTGAAGGGCAGCTCCTGCAAATGCTCGAAGAGGTCGCGGCGCATGTCCGCCTCGGTGAGAACGCCCATCTTATGCCCCAGCACGGTGATGATGTAGTACAGCACGCTCTTGAGCACATAGGAGAGGATCAGAATCCCCATCACCGTAAAGAACGCGGCATAGAGCTTCTGCGGCAAAAGCGCGTTCATGCTCTGGCGCGAGGCATAGGGAAAGATGAGGTCGATGACCGCCACCGTGACCGCGCAGAGCATGTCGATCAGAAAGAGCTTTTTGTGCCTTGCGATGTAGCTGAGGAAAATTTTGAGATTGGGCTGCTTGAAGTTCATCTGGTATCAGTCCTTTATCCAGTGAATCGTGAAAAATGAATAGTGAACAGTGAAGGAGTCGCTTCGCGACAATTTATTTCCCGAAGGGAACACCATAACTTTTTCACTATTCTCTATTCACTCTTCACTAATCTGCGAATTTTTCCCGCTCGCGCACAGCCATCGCGTCGCAGCGGTTGTTGTAGGCGTTCTCGGCGTGACCCTTGACCCAGTGGTAGTGCATCTCATGCTGCCGGGTCAGGTCAAGGAGCTTTGCCCAGAGGTCGGGGTTCAGGGCGGGCTTTTTGTCGGATTTGACCCAGCCCTTCTTCCGCCAGCCCCAGGCCCAGCCCTTCTCCAGCGCGTCAATGACGTACTTGGAGTCGGAATACAGCTCCACGACGCAGCTCTCCTTCAGTGCCAGCAGCGCCATGATAACGGCGGTCAGCTCCATGCGGTTGTTGGTGGTCTGCGCCTCGCCGCCGGAGAGCTCCTTCTCCACGCCGTTGTAGCAGAGGATCGCCCCCCAACCGCCCGGCCCGGGATTCCCGCTGCACGCCCCGTCGGTGTAGATTTGTACGGTCTTCATATCCTTTTCCTTGAAAAAGTGATCAGTGGTCAGTGATCATTGATGGTGTCGCTTCGCGACGTATTGTATTATTGAATCTTACCACTAACCACTAACCACTGACCACTAACCACTGGCCACTTTTTTACAGATCCCGCTCGTAGCGGCTCTTGAGCACCCGGTATTCCTCCCGGTCGATCAGGCCGTTTTTCAGCCACTCGTCGAGCTGAGCGATGCGCTGCTGCTTATCGCGGACGAAGTGATCCTCCCCCGTGTGGTCGCAGACGATGCACTTCGGCTCCGGCGGGGTGAAGCTGCGGTTTCTGGGATCGGGGCGCTGCGTGGCGGCGGCGGTACGCCCCGCGCGGTCATTGCGGACGGGCTTGTCCTCCACGCTCTTTCTGCGCTTGCCGGCGGCAATGAGTAACACGATCAGCACCACGATCCCGGCGCCGATCACGGGCAGCAGCTCAGGGTCGATGCCGAGCTGAAACGCCCAGTGCCGCAGCCGCCAGAGCAGGTAATCAAAATCAAATTCGTCCACTGCCGCGATGAGCTGCGGCAGAACGAAGGCAATCAGAAAGATGATCAGCCCCGTCCGCCCCGGCTTCTTGTTTTTCTTGTTTTCGTTCTTGTTGTCCATGGAGCTTCCCCCTTCTCACGGAACAATCATAACTTTTTTAGAGCTGCTCTGTTGTTTCTTCGCTTTCTTCGGTCTCGCGTTCGGTCTTTTCCATGGAGATCACGCGGCTGCCGGGCAGAACGCGCATGACGCGCACACCCTGGGTCGCGCGGCTGAGCAGGGAAACGCTGTCAGCGGCGAGGCGGATGATGGTGCCGTCGTTGGAGATGACCAGAATATCGTCCCCGGGCGAAACCATCTTCACATCGGCCACCGGGCCGGTCTTTTCCGTGACGTTATAGTTCTTCATACCCATACCGCCGCGGCCGTGCACGCTGTATTCCTCCACAGCGGTGCGCTTGCCGTAGCCGTTTTCGGTGATGGAAAGCAGGGTCTCGCCCGCATTGGTGCTGCCCGCGCCGATGACATAGTCGCCCTCACGAAGGCGGATGCCGCGCACGCCGACGGCGGTACGACCCATGGGGCGCACATCGTTTTCATCAAAACAGACGGCAAGGCCGTTGCGCGTGGCGATGAGGATGTTCTCGCTGCCGTCGGTGGGAATGACGGAAATGAGGTGATCGCCCTCGTCGAGGTTCAGCGCGCGGATGCCGTTTGCGCGGATATTGCGCAGCGCGGACTGCTGCATCCGCTTGACGGTGCCGAAGCGGGTGACGAAGAAGAGGAACTTGTCCTCCTCCAGACCCCGTGCGCGGATCATGGCGGAGACCTTCTCGCCGCTCTCGGTCTGAATGATGTTGATGATGTTGGTGCCGCGGGCATTGCGTCCGGCTTCGGGGATGGTGTAGCCCTTCTTGATGAAGACGCGACCCAAATCGGTGAAGAAGAGGATGTTGTCGTGGGTGGAGGCGGTGAACACGGTCTCCACATAGTCCTCCTCCTTGGTGGCCATGGCGCGCACGCCCTTGCCGCCGCGGCCCTGTGCGCGGTACTCCTTCACCGGCAGGCGCTTGATGTAGCCGCCGTGGGTGAGGGTGAAGACGCACTGCTGCTCCTCGATGAGATCCTCCATGTCGATCTCATCCGCCACGTCCTGGATCTCGGTCTTGCGCGCGTCGCCGTACTTGTCGCGAAGTGCGATCAGTTCCTCTTTCAGAACGCCCTTGATCTTCTCGGGGTCGGCGAGCAGGTCTTTATAATAAGCGATCTTCTCTTCAAGCTCCTTGTACTCATTCTCCAGCTTCTCGCGGTTGAGCCCCTGCAGCGCGATCAGGCGCATGTCGCAGATGGCCTGCGCCTGTACGTCGTCGAGCCCGAAGCGCTCCATCAGGTTCTGCTTGGCGTTATCGTAGCTGGAGCGGATGATGCGGATCACTTCGTCGATGTTGTCCTGCGCGATCAGCAGACCTTCCAGCAGGTGGGCGCGCTCCTCGGCCTTGCGCAGATCGTAGCGCGTCCGGCGGACGATCACATCCTCCTGGAAATTGAGGTACTCGTCCAGAATATGCCGCAGAGAGAGGATTTTCGGCTGGCTCTGGTTATTGACCAGCGCGAGCATATTGATGGAAAAGCTCGACTGCAGCGCGGTCTGGGCAAAGAGGCGGTTCAAGACCACCTGAGGATTCGCGTCGCGCTTTAGCTCGATCACGATGCGCATGCCGTTGCGGTCGGTCTCATCCCGCAGGTCGGAGATGCCCTCCAGGCGCTTGTCGTGTACCTGGTCGGCGATGTTGCGGATGAGCTGGCGCTTGTTGACCTGGTAGGGAAGCTCGGTCACGATGATGCGGGTGCGCCCCTGCCCATGCTCTTCAAACTCGGTGCGCGCGCGGATGACGACCTTGCCGCGTCCGGTGGCGTAAGCCTGGCGGATACCGGCTCTGCCCATGATGATGCCCTTTGTCGGGAAATCCGGCCCCGTGATGTTCTGCATCAGGTCATAGAGATTCGCGTCGGGATTCTCCAGCACGCAGACGCAGGCGTTGATGACCTCGGTGAGGTTGTGGGGCGGGATGTTGGTCGCCATGCCGACGGCGATACCGCTCGAGCCGTTCACGAGCAGGTTCGGAAAGCGGGAGGGGAGTACGCGCGGCTCCTTGCGGCTCTCGTCAAAGTTGGGATCCCAGTCCACGGTCTCCTTGTCGATGTCGCGCAGCATCTCGTTGGAGATTTTGGACAGTCTCGCCTCGGTATAACGGTAGGCGGCAGGGGGGTCGCCGTCCACAGAGCCGAAGTTGCCGTGCCCATCCACGAGCATATAGCGCATGGAGAAGTCCTGCGCGAGACGCACCATCGCGTCGTACACGGAGGCGTCGCCGTGAGGGTGGTAGTGACCCAGCACGTCGCCCACGCAGGTGGCGGACTTCTTAAAGGGCTTGTCGGAGGTGAGGCCGCCCTCATACATCGTGTAGAGGATGCGGCGGTGCACCGGCTTGAGACCGTCGCGCACGTCGGGCAGGGCACGACCCACGATGACCGACATGGCGTAGTCGATATAGCTGGTCTGCATTTCGCCTACCAGCTCCGATTCGGTAATCACCTGATTCGGGAATGCAATATCCTCCGGTTTGTAATCTCTTTTGTGTGCCATACAATATCCTTTCAGGATAGTGGTCAGTGGCCAGTGGTCAGACGAAGAATCTTCTCTGAAAACTGAAAACTGAAAACTATATTAAATATCCAAATTCACCACATATTTCGCGTTCTGCTCGATCCACTCGCGCCTCGGCTCGACCTCTTCGCCCATAAGCACAGTGAAGACCTGGTCGGCCATGATGGCGTCGCCCAGGGTGATGCGGCGCAGGGAACGGGTTTCCGGGTCCATGGTGGTCTCCCAAAGCTCGTGCGGGTCCATCTCACCGAGACCTTTGAAGCGGTTGATGTCCACCTTGGCGTTGGGGTTGTCGGCGCGAAGCTCGGCGCTGATCTGGTCGCGCTGCTCGTCGGAGTAGGCGACGCGCTGGGTCTTGCCGCGCGTGAGCTTATAAAGCGGCGGCACAGCGGAGTAGACATAGCCGCGCTCGATCAGCGGGCGCATATAACGGAAGAAGAAGGTCAGCAGCAGGGTGCGGATATGGCTGCCGTCGACATCGGCATCGGCCATGATGATGATTTTGTGGTAGCGGAGCTTCTCGATGTTGAACTCATCCCCGATGCCGGCGCCGAGCGCGACGATGAGGGGATAGAGCTTGTCGTTGCCATAGATCTTATCGGCTCTGGCCTTCTCGACGTTCAGCATTTTGCCCCACATGGCGAGAATGGCCTGGAAGCGGCTGTCGCGTCCCTGAATGGCGGAGCCCGCGGCGGAATCGCCCTCGACGATGTAGATTTCGCAGAGGGAGGGATCGCGCTCGTTGCAGTCCTGCAGCTTATCGGGCATCTGCCCGCTCTCGAGCCCGGTCTTGCGGCGCACGGATTCGCGCGCCTTTCTCGCAGCCTCTCTGGCGCGGTTTGCCATCATGGCCTTCTCGAGAATAGCCTTGGCGGCAGCCGGATGCTCCTCAAAATATTCGGTGAGCTGGTCGTTCACGATGCTGTCGACCAGCGTGCGGATGTAGGCGTTGCCGAGCTTCTGCTTGGTCTGCCCCTCAAACTGCGCCTCGGGGAGCTTCACGGAGATGACAGCGGAGATGCCCTCGCGCACATCGTCGCCGGAGACCTTGTCGTCTCCCTTAATGATGTTGTTTTTCTGCCCGTAGGCGTTGATGACGCGGGTCAGCGCGGTCTTGAAGCCGGTCTCGTGCATGCCGCCCTCGGGGGTGTGGATGTCGTTTGCAAAGGAAACGAGAATTTCGTTGAAGCCGTCGTTATACTGCATGGCGACCTCGGCAATGGCGTCCCCCTTCGCGCCGGAGAGGTAGATCACCTCGTCATGGATGGGCGTCTTGTTCTTGTTGAGGAAGCTCACGTATTCCCGAATGCCGCCCTGGTAGCACATCTGCTCCCGTCGTTCCTGTCCCTCACGCTGATCCTCGATGGAAATGGTCAGGCCGCCGTTCAAGAAGGCCTGCTCGCGCATACGGGTATGCAGGATCTCGTAGTCGTACACCGTGTCGTCAAACATCTCGGGGTCGGGCTTGAAGCGCACGGTGGTGCCGTTTCGATCCGTATCGCCCACAACGTGGATATGCTCCACGATGTCGCCGCGTGAAAAGCGCATCTGGTAGATTTTGCCGTCCTTGTGCACCTGTACCTCCAGCCACTCGGACAGGGCGTTCACGACAGACGCGCCCACGCCGTGCAGACCGCCGGAGACCTTATAGCCCCCGCCGCCGAACTTACCGCCCGCGTGCAGCACGGTGAAGACGACTTCGAGCGCGCTCTTGCCGGTCTGCTCCTGGATATCGACGGGGATGCCGCGCCCGTTGTCGGATACGCGGATAATATCGCCCGGCTCGATGACGACTTCGATATGCGTGCAGTAGCCGGCCAGCGCCTCGTCAATGGAGTTATCGACGATCTCATACACCAGATGGTGGAGACCCGAGGACGAGGTGGAGCCGATGTACATGCCCGGCCTTTTGCGCACGGCCTCCAGACCTTCGAGCACCTGAATTTGCGAAGCGTCATATTCCTGTGTGACTTTTTCGGTGATATCTGCCATAGTAAACCTCTTTTGATAGAGAATAGTATTTTTGATCGTGAACAGTGAAAAGCGAATAGCGAATCGTTCAGGTGTCGCTTCGCGACGGATCATAATTTGTCCCCCGAAGGAGACTCCTTAACTATTCACTTTTCACTATTATCTTTTCACTTATAGTAATCCGCTTTCCGCGCGTTTCAAAAGCGTGGACGAAGCCATCTGGCTCAGGTACACGCGGCTTTTCCCCCCGTCCCGGCACACAACAAAGGACTTGGGAATGTCCTCGGCGGCGTTCACCACCTGCCCCGTCTTTTCGGCGGCGGCAAGAAATTTTCGCGTCAAATGGGATTGGGAGGTAATATCCAGATCAAAGATACCGACGATGCTGTCGGTTCTCACGACCGTTCCTTTTCCTAAGTGTAAATACATGTCACATTCGTAGGGACGAACATTGCTCGGCCGTCTGTCCGATCTTTCCCTGTCTGCGGACGAGCAATGCTCGTCCCTACGTCCTTATTTTTCCTTTTTCTACAAAGATGACCTTCCCGCCGGTGCGGCTGGAGATCTCATCGTCCTCACAGCAGGTGATGAGCGTCTGTCCGCCGCCGATGCGGTTTAAGACAAATTCCTGCCGTTTCGGGTCAAGCTCGGAGAGCACGTCGTCTAAAAGCAGGATTGGGTATTCCCCGGTTTCCGCGAGGAAGATTTCCCGCTCGGCCAGCTTGATGCTCAGCGCGGCGGTGCGGGTCTGCCCCTGGGAGGCAAAGGAGCGGGCGGGTCTGCCGTTGATGTCGATCTCCAGATCGTCCTTGTGCGCGCCGGTGAGGCATTGCCCACTCTCAAGCTCCGCCTGCCGGTGCTTCTCCTGGTGCTCGCAGATGTCGTAATAGATTTCCCGCACCGAAGCAAAGGGATCGCGCACAGTGCTGACCGTGGTATAGCGGATTTTTAGCTCCTCGCCGTCGCCGGAGAACTCCCGGTGGATCGGGGGCGCGGCTTCGTTGAGCCGTGCCGAGAAGGCCGCCCGGTAGCGGATCAGATGGGCGGAGGCTCTCGCCATACCATCGGAAAACTCGTCCAGCGTATCGATCAGGGAGGGCTTTTCCCGCCAGTCCTTCAAAATGCGGGTTTTATGCTCATAGAGTTTGTTAAAATCTGACAGGATTTCAACATAACGCGGCCGAATCTGGGAGATGGCATTGTCCAGCAGCCTTCTTCTGACCGCCGCGCCGTCTTTGATCAAATTCAGATCGTCCGGGCAGAAGAGCACGGCGTTTACCTGCCCGGAGAGCTCGGAGGCCGTTTTCTTCACGCCGTTGACCAGGATTTTCTTGGTCTGTCCCGGTTTTAAGCGGATCGAAACGGTCTGCCCGCGCTCGTGGCTGTAAATATCCGCAAGGATCTCCGCCTCGGAGTAGCCGAAGCCGACCAGTTCCCGGTCAAAGCGGGTGCGAAAGCTGCGCCCGCAGGAGAGCATATACACGGCTTCCAGCAGATTGGTTTTCCCCTGGGCGTTCTGCCCGGAGATCACGTTGGTTCCCGGCGCGAATTCCGCCGTCTCCCACTCGTAATTGCGAAAGCCGCTCAGGGCGATCTTTTCGATCCTCATGCCTGCGTCACTTCGACGGTGAAACGTTCAAAGCGCACCACATCGCCGGGGCGGATCTTCTTTCCCCGCATGGTACAGACTTCGCCGTTGACGCTTACCATGCCCTCGGAAATGACCATCTTAGCCTCGCCCCCGGTGCCGACCAGCGCGGCATACTTCAAAAGCGCGTCAAGCTTGATAAATTCGGTATTGATTGCAATTTGTTCCATATTTATTAAGCCGCCTTTCTGCGAAAGGCACCGATGGGGTTATGAAACAAGAGTCCCAAAACGGTGGCTGTTCGCTAACAAATTATTTGGTATACT
>CACZXQ010000021.1 GCA_902785115.1 Oscillospiraceae bacterium
ATATGCTATTTTTATTTGCTGGTTTTGTCTAAATTTTGCGCGAATTCGAAGAAAGCGAAACACTTTTCGCCGGATTTATCATGTGGGAAGTTTTAGTAACGATGCAGTAAATGAGTATCTCATTTCTTTGAAATCGGGCTCTCCAATTGAACCACCAGCAATAAGTATTGAAGTATTTTTTGATGGTTCAATTGATCCCAACTTTGAAGGGAACGGCAATTCAGATGGGGCTGATAAAATTGAAGGTTTTATCTTCAAGATCGCTTTCTCTGATCAGTACCAAGCTGAATATGAGACACTTATAAAAAGTGAGACGGTTTCCAGTCTTCCTACTGAATATTACTTGCCAACGTGGACAAGTTTTTCTCGCAATAGTGGGATAACCACAAGAACAATTCCTATAAAGTCACTCTTGGTTGACTCATCTAATTATCGTTACCAAAACGGGTCTGATGTATATATCTCAAGAATCGTAAAGAACCTTTTAGATTCAGATGATATTATTTCTATCTCACAAGCACACAGGAAGATGATAGAAGGCTTCGCCGCTGATGAAACAATAAAATCGATAAATGAAAAAATCTCTGCAGAATCAACGATTATAAAAGAGAAAGTATCTCTAAGTGCAGACCTTGGGACAAAAAATGCTTGGGAAAACAGCCTTGTTACCCAAGTCGCTGGAGTTCCTTTTGCCTACATAGGGAAAGGAGCTCAATGCATTGTTAAGACAGAACTCGCATTGAACCATAAACGGGCTCAAAACGCAGAGATAATCTTGCTGGAGGAGCCAGAAAGTCATCTATCTTTTTCCCGCTTGAGTGAACTGATATGTATGATTGGCACGAAGTATGGTGATAGGCAAATCATTATATCCACACATAGCAGCTTCGTAGCTAACAAGCTTGGACTGGCAAATCTTTGCGTTCTCAAAGAATCAAATATCTTGAGGCTGACCGATATTCCGTCATCAGATTTCTTTAGGAAAATGCCAGGCTATGACACATTACGATTGATTCTGTGTAAAAAAGCCATTCTCGTTGAAGGGCCTTCAGATGAATTAATTGTTCAGCGTGCGTATATGGATCATCATTCAGGTAGACTTCCGATAGATGATGGAATCGACGTTATTTCAGTTGGGCTTTCTTTTTTGCGTTTCCTTGAAATCGCTTATCGCCTAAATGTAATAACATATGTTGTTACTGATACAGACGGGGATGTCGCAGCTTTAGAGAAAAAATACGCTGATTATTTAGGAGAAAAGGCGTCCCCTAACATCACCCTTTGCTATGATACTTGTATTGATGGCCTAGATAGGCCGGATCACAAAGAGTATAATTACAACACTCTTGAGCCGAAGCTCCTTAAAATGAATAACCTTGCACTATTCAACGAGATTTTTGGGACTTCATTTACAGACGAATCAAAACTGCGATATTATATGAGAACCCACAAAACTGAGTGTGCTCTAGCTATATTTGATTCAGATAAGAAAATCACTTATCCACAGTATATTCTGAAAGCTGTTTGCTATGAGTAGTCGATTAATAATTGCCGGAGCAGGATCTGGGAAAACCACGTGGCTGATTAATGAAGCTCTAAAAAATAAAGAAGACCGTGTGCTTATCACAACATTTACCGATGCAAATGAAGCTAATATTCGAGGGCAACTATTCTCAAAGTGCGGATGTATTCCATCAAATATTACCGTATTGACATGGTTTTCTCTTCTTTTGCAGCACGGGGTTAAACCATACCAGAGCAAAATATATTCTGGAAACATTTCTGGTCTTCTTTTGGTAAACCAAAAATCTGGATTCAAAACCGTGTGGAAAGGGCGACCGTTCTACTATGGAGAAAAAGACACTGAATTATACTATTTAAGCAAAGCAAAACGTATTTTTTCTGACAAGATTGCAAAATTTACTTGTCGTGCAAATGAAGAGTCAAACGGAAGTGTTATTAATCGTCTCTGCCGAATATTCCCCAACATTTTTATTGATGAAGTCCAAGACTTAGCGGGTTATGATCTGGAGATTCTTAAGCTACTACATCAAGAATCTATCAATTTAGTAATGGTTGGCGATCCTAGGCAAGTAACATATCATACTCACGACGAAGCCAAATACAAGCAGTATAATGAAGGAAAAATCGCTGATTATGTGAAAGCTTATTGTAAAGGTGCAATCGTTGATGAGACGACCCTTAGTATTTCATATCGCAACAACAAAGCAATCTCCGAGTATGCAAATAAAGTCTACCCTACTTTCCCTCCCTGCACTGGAACAGATCATTCTCAAACTGGCCATGACGGAATTTTTCTTGTGTCTCCCACACTAGTAGAAGACTACATTTTAAAATATCATCCTGTGCAGTTACGAGACAAAAGAACCGTACACACAAGTGATAGTGCTGATTCATGCAATTTTGGTAATTCCAAAGGGTTAACATTTGATCGCGTATTAATATACCCCACCAAGCCTATGATTGCATGGATGAAGGACCACTCTTCTACCCTTGAACCAAAGAGCAGGGCAAAACTATATGTTGCTATCACACGAGCAAAACATAGCGTTGCTTTTGTTGATGAGAAGACAGACGATTCTACGCTGGATGGTATAACAAGGTGGTATGGGTAGATGCTATACAAAGAGGATGGCATTGAAAAAGAAGGAACAGAATGAAATACTACATCACCGCCGATATTCACGGCTTTTATACGGAATTTCATAAGGCGCTGGATGAGGCGGGGTATTTCACCGATCCCGAGCCGCACAAGCTGATCATCCTGGGCGATATCTTCGACCGCGGGCAGGAAGCTGTGGAGATGCAGCGGTTCATTCTCCAGCTCATGGATCAGGACGCCGTGATCCTGGTTCGTGGGAATCATGAAGATCTTTACGAGGAAATGATCACGATCGATGAAGGCCTGCCGGTCCGGCACCACAAGAGCAACGGAACCTACGGGACAGCCCTGCAGCTGACGGGCTATGACCCCGGGCTGGCCCTCATCCGCAATTACGATTTCGCCGAGGCGGCGCAGAACACAGCCTATTATCGACAAATCATCCCGGCGATGGTAGACTATTATGAGACCGCGCATTATGTTTTCGTGCACGGCTGGATTCCCTGCATCCAGGAGCGCGACGGCAGCTACAGCCATCGCTCCGACTGGCGTGAGGCCACACCCGAGGAATGGCGCCGGGCGCGGTGGATAAACGGGATGGACGCGGCGCAGGCCTGCACGGAAGAAAAGACGATCCTCTGTGGCCACTGGCATTGTTCCTACGGCCACGCGCGGTATGAAAACAAGGGTTCCGAGTTCGGGCCGGACGCGGATTTCAGTCCCTACTACGGCCCCGGGGTGATCGCGCTGGACGCCTGCACCGCGTACAGCGGAAAGATCAATATCCTGACGCTTGAAGATTAACGTACCCATGAGAAGTACGGAATGGGAGGAGTTGCTGATATGAGCATTGCTGTGAATCATGCCGTCCTGGCCAAGGGCTGGGAGCGGTTCACGATCATGCACAAGGATCGCAAGGTCGCGGCCATCCGCGAGGACGGCACCTGCACGATCTATGCCCCGTCCTTCATGCCCTACAATCTCTACCTGGAGACGGCGAATGATCTGGACACGCGGCTCAACAATCTGAACAATTTCTACTATTGGTGTTCCTCCCGCGTCCTGACTCTGGATCGCCGATTCGCCAAGGAGATCCTGAACAGCATCGGAGCCAAGCAGGCCGTGACGGATCGCGACCGCGCCGCCATCGCTATTTCCTATCATGGGCTGAGTCTGACCGACGTGTACTGGATCAAGTTCAACCGGGAGAACGTCAGTTTCGCCGACCTCAGCCTGTTCCGGCATTCCCTGTCCGGGGCCTTCGCCGACGTCAGTCTGAATGGCCGCTCTCTTACCGTTCAGAACGCGGAGCTGCTGAAGCCCAACGATGCGGCCGGGGACATCGGAACCCAGGGCGTCGCACCGAAGGCGTGGATTCGGGAGAACGGAACGTTTTATCTTCTGAAGAACGGCGATGAGCGCGACGTAAAGGCCGAACTGCTGGCCTCGAAGATTGCGCGCTGCTTCCGGGCCGAGAGTGTGGCCTATGAGCCGTCCACCTTTGAGGGCAAGCCGGTTTCCCGGAGCCGCATCATCACGTCCGAGGGCGAGAGCCTCGTCTCCATGGAGGCGGTGGACGTGTACTGCGTTAATCATGAGCTGGATCGGGACGCCTTTGTGCTGAAGAAGGACGCCTACGCCTATCACATGATGAACCTGATCGACTACCTGGTGGGCAACACCGATCGGCATTGGGGAAACTGGGGCTTCCTGGTCAGCAACGATACGAACAGGCTGGAAAAGCTCTACCCCCTGATGGACTTCAACAAGTCCTTCCTGGCCTATGATACGATCGACGGAGCCCGCTGCCAGACAAGCAGCCGGAAGCTCTCGCAACGCGAGGCGGCCATCGAGGCAGTCCGCGCCGTGGGGCTGAATCAGATCGCAGCGATCGATCCGGAGTGGTTCGAGGATCAGGCTGTCCGGGATATGTTCTTCCGGCGGCTTGACATAGTAAAGAATGCCGATTCGGCAGGAAACCTATAAAGACAGGCACCTGGGAAACCGCTAATCGCGGCTCCCAGGTGCCTTTTGCTGGATATTGGATTAGATTTCCTTCATCGGTCCGTCTGTCAGAACGTCCATCATGATCTTTGCGCCGAGCTTGAACGCGAAGCAAAAGGTCTCGCAATCCGTGAGGACGGTGACCTCCCGCTGGGCGTCCATGAAGTCCTCAAAGAGTTTCTTCTCTTCCTCATTGAGTTTATCCGTCAGCATGTCACCAACCTTTACAAGCTCATCCAGAGCTTCGGCGTACTGGCTGTTCTTCTGAAAGTACCGCTCGCTGGGGCGGACATCGCCGACATAAAGGTCTTCAAGTATCTGCATTTCTGCACCTCCTCACACATAGATGAGCTCGTGCAGCACGATCTCTTCAGCCCGGTTCCAGATGCTGTTCATGCGCCGCAGCCACTCCATCTGATCGTCGGCCTTCAGTCCCTCAGTGACGTTCTCTCGCTCGGCCATCTGCATGGTAATAAGCTCAAAACGCTCCTCGCAGTCTTTCTCGATCTGCCTCAGATGCTTGTCCAGCTTGCCGGTGAGAAGCCAGCTGGAATACAATGCCCGGTGGTTTTCCCGAAGATAGTGCTTTCGCAGCAGGCCCCACTTGCCAAGCGGTTTTTCCTCTGGTAGGATAAGATTTGGAATGAGGCAGTCTTTTACCAAAGTGTATGTTCCGCCGTTCTTTTCAAAGCTGTTTTGTATCATACATATCCTCCTGTTTCGGCAGCCCTTACCCGGCCCTTGCCTGATTTTTTGCACCTGAATCGATGAGACAAGACGTCACGGAAAAGTTGCGATAATGTAATGTTTTGCTCGTTTTGGACTACTTTTTACATATGAGAAGTTCGATCCGGCTCTTCGAATCCTTCTCCCGCTGCCAGAAAAGCAGCTTGTCCATTCCGGGCGGGCTGCTTTCGTTATGCAGAGATGGAATCGGGATTCGAAGCCTCGCATCAATACAATCGCGCCGCGCAGCGCCGAAGGCGCTGAGGGTTCGAATCCTTCTCCCGCTGCCAAACGAAAGAACCTGTCCGATTGGACAGGTTCTTTCGTTCACAGAGAAGACGGGATTCGATCCCTCACATGATTTCAATCGCGCCGCGCAGCGCCGAAGCTTCACATGTATTCTATTTGCTCACAGTATGCAACTGCCCAATCCGGGTGGGCTGCTTTTGTGCATGGTGCTGAAAAGGGGACGGTTTTGAGCGGATTGTTACAAACTTGTCTATGTAAAATGTGAATTATCTGTGAAAATTGGGTAGACAGCCTGCGACAGAATGTGTTAAAATCGCATATAGGTATGAATATCCCGGCTTTTCAATAAGAGTATGAGGTGAAGCTTATGTCCCAAACATTTATAGGCGGTGTGCATCCCGACTATAGGAAAGCGCCCCAGATCCCGATCACCGAGATCACGCCGCCGGCACAGGTGGTCATCCCGATGGCGCAGCATATCGGCGCGCCCTGCCAGCCGCTGGTGAAAAAGGGCGACTATGTGAAGATGGGTCAGAAGATCGGCGACAATGGCGCGCCCGTGTCCGCGCCGGTGCATTCCCCGGTCTCCGGCACGGTGGTGGCGGTGGAGCCGCGGCCGCATCCCCTGGGCGATATGATCATGGCCGTGGTCATTGAAAACGATTACAAGGACGAGGCGGAATTCATGCAGCCTCTGACCGAGAGCGAGCGCCGCGACCCGGACGCCATCTTAAAACGCATCCGCGAGGCGGGCGTTGTGGGCATGGGCGGGGCGATGTTCCCGACGGCCTTCAAGATCCGCGGCGGCATCGGCAAGGTGGATAAGCTCATCATCAACGGCGCCGAGTGCGAGCCGTACTTAAACGGCGACCATCTGACCATGCTCCATTACCCCGAGCAGCTTTTGAAGGGCATCGAGCTCGTGCGCATCGCAAGCGGCGTGGAGAAGGCCTACTACGGCATCGAGGAGAACAAGCAGGACGCCATCGACCTCTTAAACTCCCTGCACCCGGAGAAGTACGGCATCGAGATCGTGCCCGAGGCGGTCAAGTACCCCCAGGGCGCGGAGAAGATGCAGGTCTACGCGGTCACGGGCCGTTCGGTCAAGCCCGGCGGGCTTCCCTCCGGCGTGGGGGCGAATGTGGTCTCCACGCGCACCTGCTACGCGATCTACCAGGCCGTGTACGAGGGCAAGCCCGTGATCGAGCGCATCGTCACGGTCGGCGGCAGCGCTTTGAGCGCGCCGGTGAACGCGCTGACGAGAGTCGGCACGCCCTTCTGGTACCTGGCCGAGCAGTGCGGCGGCTTTGTCAAGACCCCGCGCAAGATCGTCCTCGGCGGGCCGATGATGGGCATCTGCGCCACGAGCTTTGACGCGCCGAACATCAAGGGCACGGCGGGCGTCCTCTTCTTCACCGAGGAAGAGGATCTGCATGAGGAGGAGCCGCACTGCATCCGCTGCGGCAAGTGCATCCAGGTCTGTCCCATGCGTCTGGAGCCGGTGTTCATGTACCTGTATTACAGCAAGGGCGACTTTGCGAATATGGAGAAGTACCATATCATGGACTGCTTTGAATGCGGAAGCTGCGCGTTCAACTGTCCGGCGCGCATGCCGCTGACCCACGCCTTCAAGACTGCGAAGCTGATGTTCCAGGCGAAGAGCGCGAAGGAGAAAGCCGCCGCCGAGGCGAAGGAGGCCAAGAAATGAATCCGAAACAAGACAGAATCATCCTGGACGTCGCCTATCAGCCCCAGGTACGCGCCGAGCGCAACACCCAGCGCCTGATGCTCGATGTGCTGATCGCGCTGATCCCGGCGGTTGCGGTGGCGGTCTACCAGTTCGGGAGCCATGCGCTGCTCGTGATGGCGACGTCCGTCACCTCGGCGGTGTTCTTTGAGTGGCTCTACCGCAAGCTCACGAAGAAGAGCCAGAGCATCGACGATCTCTCGGCCGTGGTGACAGGTCTGCTGCTCGCGCTCACCATGCCGGCGAGCTGTCCGGCCTGGATCCCCGTGGTCGGCACCTTCTTCGCCATCGTCGTGGTCAAGCAGCTCTACGGCGGCATCGGCAAGAACTTCTTAAACCCCGCGCTCGCGGCAAGGGCGTTTTTGCTGGCGTCCTACTCCACGGCGCTCTCCGGCAATTACCTTGTGCCGCGCGGGCTCAAAGGCGCGGTGGACGCGGTGAGCATGGCGACGCCGCTGGGCGTACTCTACGGCGATGGCTACATGCCCGCCGTGTACAGTCTGAAATCCGTGTTCCTCGGCAACATGCCCGGCGCGCTGGGGGAGATCAGCTCGCTGGCGCTTCTGATCGGCGGCGTGTATCTCGTGTGCCGCAAGGTCATCACCTGGCACATCCCGGTGTCCTTCCTCGGCACCGTGTTCGTGCTGAGCTTCGTCTTCGGCGGCGGGCACATGGGGCGCGGCGAATACGCGCTCTACGCCGTGCTCTCCGGCGGGCTGATGCTCTCGGCCACCTTCATGGCGACCGACTACGCCACAAGCCCCGTGACGCTCAAGGGGCAGCTTCTCTACGGCGTGGGCTGCGGCGTGCTGACGGTGCTGATCCGCAAATTCGGCAGCTACCCCGAGGGCGCGACTTACGCCATTCTGATCATGAACCTCTGCGCCTGGGCGATCGACAAGGGCTTCCACCGCCACCAGTTCGGCGTGACGAAGGAAGACCTGATTGCACAGAAGGCGGCGAAAAAGGCGGCAAAGGAGGCGAAGAAATGAGCGCTGACGTGAAAAAGATCCTCAGACTCAGCTTCATTCTGTTTCTGATCTGCGCCATCACCGCCGGCATCCTCGGCGTGGTGAACGAAGTGACGAAGGAGCGTATTTACTTACAAAAAAACGCCAAGACCATCGAGGCCTACGCCGCGGTGCTCCCGGCCGAGCGCTATGAGGAGCTGAGCTTTGACCGCTCCGCCTTCCCCACGGTGGACAGCGTGAGCAAGGCGGCCAATGACGCGGGATACGTCGTGCAGACCACCGTCTCCGGCGCGCAGGGCAGCATCACGATGGTCGCGGGCGTGGACAAGGATTTCCTCTGCACCGGCATCTCCATCATCGAGCATTCCGAGACCTCCGGCCTCGGCGCGAACGCCGCGAGCAGCGGCGAGGTGGGCGTGCAGTTCCGCGCGCAGTTTGTCGGCCAGGGGGAGGACATCGCCCTGTCGAAGGCCGGCGGCAGCATCGAAGCCCTCACCGGCGCGACCATCACATCCAACGCCGTCACCGAGGCGGTGGCGACGAGCATCGCCGTTGTCAAATCACTGGGTTAAGGAGGCCGGTATGAATATCAAGAAACAGTTTCAGGAAGGCCTGATCACCAATAACCCCGTTCTGGTGCAGCAGATCGGCATGTGCGCCACGATGGCCATCACCACGACGCTCTTTAACGGCGTGGGCATGGGGCTTTCGGTGCTCGTCATCCTCACCTGCTGCAACGTGGTGGTCTCCGCCATCCGCAAGATCATCCCGGACGAGATCCGCCTTGCGATCTTCGTGGTCGTGATCGCGGGCTTTGTCACCATCGTTGACCTGCTGCTGCAGGCCTATATCCCGGCGCTCTCGTCGGCGCTCGGCGTGTTCATCCCGCTGATCGTCGTCAACTGCATCATCATCGGCAGAGCCGAGGCCTTCTGCCAGAAAAACACCGTCTCCGCGAGCTTCTTTGACGGCATCTTCCAGGGGCTGGGCTACACGGCGGTGCTCGTCATCATGTGCGTGTTCCGCGAGTTTGTCGGCTCCGGCAAGTTCGGCGGCGGCCTGATCGACATTGCAAACGGCTTCCGCTTCACGCTCGACGGTACCGGCGGCGGCATCCAGATCTTCCCCTCCGCGTACGGCGCGGGCATCATGAACCTGCCCTTCGGCGGTTTCATCACGCTGGGGCTTTTGATCGCGGTGATGCAGTACGCCCTGAAGAAGAGCGAGAAGAAGAAAGCCCTCGCCGCGCGCAAGGCGGCGGAGCAGGCCAAACAGGAGGAGGACGAATAAATGCTGACGAATATTCTGGCCATCTCTCTTGGCGCGATTTTGACGAACAACTTCATCTTCTCCCAGTTTTTGGGCTGCTGCCCCTTCCTCGGCTGCTCGAGCAAGGTGGACACCGCGGCGGGCATGGGGCTTGCCGTCGTGTTCGTGATGGGGCTTGCCTCCGCGATCTGCTGGGTCATCGACACCTATATCCTGCTGCCGCTCGGCCTTGCGTTTTTGGAGACGCTGGCCTTCATCCTGGTCATCGCGGCGCTGGTGCAGTTTGTGGAGATGTTTCTCAAAAAGTCCGTCCCCTCGCTCTACTCCGCGCTGGGCATCTACCTGCCCCTCATTACCACCAACTGCGCGGTGCTGGGCGTGGTGCTGCTGAACGTGCAGAACAACTACAACTTCATCGAGTCCGTGGTCTACGGCGTCACGGGCGGCCTGGGCTTTCTGCTCGCGATCGTGCTTTTTGCCTCCGTGCGGGAACGCATCCAGTTTGCCGAGTACCCTGAGTGCTTTGAGGGCTTCCCGATCTGCCTCGTGTCGGCGGGTCTGGTGGCGCTGGCCTTCATGGGCTTTTCCGGCATGAAGATTTTCTGAGGAGGGGAGAGGACTATGATTTTTATTCTGAGAGCCATTCTCGTCCTGGGCGTGCTGGGCGCGATCTTCGGCGCGATCCTGGCCTTTGCCGCGAAGATCTTCCATGTCGAGGTCGATCCGCGCGAGAAGGCCGTGCGTGAGGCGCTCGCGGGCGCCAACTGCGGCGGCTGCGGCTATCCCGGCTGTGACGGTTACGCGAAGGCCGTCGCGGCGGGGGAGGCGCCCTGCAACAAGTGCGTCGCCGGCGGCGCGGAGACCGCCGCAAAGGTCAGCGAGATCATGGGCGTCAAGAGCGAGGGCGCCGAGAAGCTGGTCGCCTTCGTACAGTGCTCCGGCAGTACGGACGCCGCCGAGCTGCGCTTTCACTACACCGGCCCCGAGGACTGCCGCGCGGCCATGCTCTTCGGCGGCAAGAGCAGCAAGCTCTGCACCTTCGCCTGCATTGGCCTCGGCAACTGCGCCAGGGCCTGCAAGTTTGACGCCATGCACATCGAAAACGGCGTCGCGAAGGTCGATCGCTATAACTGCGTGGGCTGCGGCGCCTGTGTGGACGCATGCCCCAAGAGCATCGTGAAGCTCATCCCCGAGAGCCAGCGCGTCATGCCCGCCTGCCGCAATCAGGACAAGGGCGCGCAGGTGATGAAGATCTGCAAGGTCGGCTGCATCGGCTGCATGAAGTGCCAGCGCGAGTGTCCCGCCGACGCGATCACCGTCGTCAATAACCTCGCCCAGATCGACACCGCCAAGTGCGTCCAGTGCGGCCACTGCGCCGACATCTGCCCGCGCCATATCATCACGGTGTTTTGATCTGAAGCCCCGGTCACGATTTCTTATGACGCGCGGAAAGCGTAACTTCGTAACTTTGTAACCTAAGTGGTCAGTGGTCAGTGGTCAGTGGTCAGTGGTCAGTGGTCAGTGGTCAGTGGTCAGTGACACCCGGTCACACTTTCTTATGACGCGCGAAAAGCGTAACTTCGTAACTTTGTAACTTTGTATACCTAAGTGATCAGTGATCAGTGGGCAGTGGTCAGTCGCAGCGCCGATCATTGATCGGCGGATTCCCTGCGCGTTCTTCAATTAACGCATAGTAGGGGCTGACGCCCTCGGCAGCCCGCCGGAGAAGAAGAGTGAATCGTAGGGACGAGCATTGCTCGTCCGTAGCAGCCAGTGTAGGGGCGGTTATCAACCGCCCGCGCGGTACAGCCCCATAAAAAAGCATTTTTCCCGGCGAATCCGTACGATTTGTACGTTTCCGCCGGGGATTTTTGCATCGTTTCAACCTGTTCCGCACGGGTCGCCGAGGGCGTCGACCCCCTACACGAAATACTGACCACTGACCACCGCCCCAACGAATCGCCAGGCAGCGTGAGCGGTTACAAAGTTACGAAGTTACGTTTTCCGCGCGTCATAAGAAATCGTGACCGCGCTGTAGGGGCGACCCTTGCGGTCGCCCGCGCGTTCTTCACTCAACGAATCGCCTCGAAGCGTGAGCGGTTACAAAGTTACGAAGTTACGTTTTCCGCGCGTCATAAGAAATCGTAACCGTTGTCACTGACCACTGACCACCGCCAGGCAGCGACAATTGTTCTGTTTTCTGCCGGGCGGTTGATAACCGCCCCTACGAATCATTGACCACTGACCACTGGTCACTGACCACTGACCACTAACCATTGACCACTGACCACTGACCACTGCCCACTGACCACTGACCACTTAAAGTCCCCGCAGCCAGTGCTCGATGAACACGCTCTCGTATTCGTGGGCTTTGGCGTTGGGGTGGGTGTTTTGCGGCGGGTTCACCGCGAACATGCGCGTGCGGAAATCCCGCACCGACTGTAAAATATCCGGATTCGTAGACCTTCCCATCACGGGGCAGCGCGCGTCCCCGTTTAAGTCGAGCCAGGGCAGCCCCCACTTTTGCGCGAGCGCGATCTCCGCCTTCCGGTACTCGTCCGTCTCGCAGCCGTTGGAGATGAGGATGCCGATGTGCGCGAAGGGGTGATGCTCGATGAGATAGGGAAGCACTGCGTTCCACGCCCCGCAGAAGGTGGACGTGTCTGTGTCCTCCAGCGTGCCGAAGGGGATGATCCCTGCCTTCACCTCGCCGTCGTCCCCGGTGGATTTCGGGCGGTGGTGGCTGTCGTTGATGCCAAAGCAGAGCGTGATGTAGTCCGCGTCCGCGTCGATCTCGCGGTAGAGCCCAAGGGAGAAGCAGTTGACAAAGCCGCCCTCCTTCGGCGTCGCCATCGTCATGCCGCCCACAGCCAGATGCTGCACCGTCATGCCGTTGCGCTCTGCGATCAGGTTGGCGTAAGTCCTGCGCTTTCCCGCAAAAGCGCCCTCGGCAAACAGCGGCTCGCCCTCCGGCGCGCCCTTGAAGTACCCGTTTGTGAAGCTGTCTCCGCAGACAGCCCATTTTTTTCCATGGAGAATGTTTCCTGTCATTTGATCGATCCTTTTCAGCTATTTATAATAAGTAGAGAAACGCCGTTTCGCAGACATTATACACAGTCATGGGCAAAAGGGGAAGAGAAAACTTCTATTTTCTTATTGACTTTATTGGTTCACGCTGATAGAATCAATATGTATCTTTGCGTGTGTTGAAAAAACATCGATCCCGAAAGAGAAGAGGTTTGTCATTTTGAAGCGTATTCTTGCACTCGTCCTGGCACTGATTTTGCTCGCTGCCGGATATATATATGTTCGCCGCGCGGATGCTGAGGGGCAGTCCCAGATCCGCAGCCTTTCCGCCGAGGTGGAGCCGCTGCAGCAGGAGAAAGACCGATTGGAGAAAGAGCTCGCCGCGCTGGATGCAGAATATACGACGATGCTGCGCGATCCGAGTACGGTGCAGTTTCTGTTTCGCGAGATGTACAACACGATCTACACCGACGTCTATCCCATTATGCGCGATCGGGGCATCACCGGCGTTCTGGGCTTCTCCCTCCGTCAGTACCCCGGCTACGGCAATACGCTGACAAAAAGCCAGGTAAACCGCCTGCTGATGGACGGCTGGGGCACCTGCCTGGTGTTCGACCTGGATTACCGCTATAATTTCGTCTATTGGTTCGATTACATGAAGCAGATCCTCACCCGCGACGGCTTCGAGATGCCGAAGACGATATTCTTCCCGGACAACGCCTATGACCCGGAGCTGATGGATGAGACGCTGCTGGCCGCCGGCGTCGAGACCGTGGTCGTCAACGCCGAGGACGGGCACTCCGCCACCGTGTCGGAGGTGGGTGAGCTGTGGTACACCGGCGCTATGCCCTGGAACTATACCAGCATCGAGAACGACGTGGCGCGCCTGGCCGTGACGGACGGGGCAAACCTCGTCTTTACCGTAAGCATGCAGGATATGTGGGACAGCTTCGAGCCGGAAAGCTTTGCCGCCATGATCGACGCCTGGAGCCCTGTCCTCGTGCGCGAGAGCGTTTTTGACGAGGCGGTCTCTCCCACGCCGACGAGCACTGCGGCGAGCAGCCAGCAGGGCGTCGAGCCGCTGCTCAAGATCTGCAGCTTTGAAGAGGCGCGTGAGGCGCACCGTGTCGCCGCCGAGAGCCGCGATTCGCTCGTGCGTGAGCATGAAGAGCGGCAGGAGGAGCTGTCCGCCAGGATTCAGGAGCTCACCGAACAGATCAGCGCCGTGTACGAGCAATGGAATCATAAGTGAGCGCTTTCAAAGGAGATACAATTCATGGAAGCTCAGCAAATCGTAGAGAAATCCAAGGCCAGAGAAAGAGAGATCGACATCAGCAAGATCCTGCAGGCTCTGTGGCGCAATGCCGCTTTGATCCTGATCGTGGGCATGCTGTTTTCCGGCGCGTTTTTTGCGCGCTCCCGCTTTTATGAGACCCCGAAGTATCAGGCCAACTGCCTGCTGTTCGTCAACAGCAGCACCGTCAGCCTCGGCAACGCGCTGAGGATCACCGCGAGCGATCTGCGCAACTCCTCCGAGCTGATCGGCACTTATGTTGCCATCATGCAGTCGCGCGCCAATATGGAACTCGTCATTCAGGAGACCGGCGTACCCTATTCGTATGAAACGCTGCGCGGCATGGTCTCCGCCTCGGCGGTCAACTCCACGGGTCTGTTCCGCATCACCGTCACCTCCAGCGATCCGGAAGAGGCGCGCATGCTCGCCAACGCCATCGCGGAGCTGCTGCCCAGCAAGATCGAGGATATCATGGCCGGCTGCTCCATCGCGGTCGTTGACTACGCCGTCACGCCGCGCACACGCGTTTCCCCCAACTACTTCCAGGCCGCTGCCCGCGGTCTGCTGATCGGCGTCGTGCTGGCAGCCGCGATCGTGGCGCTGCTCGACCTCCTCAACGATCTGATCCGTGATGAGGACACGCTGCTGCAATCCTTTGACGGGCCGCTGCTCGCCTCGATTCCTGACCTGCGCGCCAAAAGCAGCAGGAAATACGGCTACGGCTACGGGGATTACGGCAACTCCCAGAAGAAAAGCGAGAAGGGAGAGAAGAAGAGCACATGAGCGAGAAAAAGACAGAGAGCAAGAGCAAGAAAAGCAGCAGCTCCCGTTCCGAGATGAAGGGAGCCATTTGCGACAAGCTGAGCTTTGCCGCGTCCGAAGCTTACAAGCTGCTGCGTACCAATCTGCAGTTCGTGCTGCCTGAGGATAAGCCCTGCAAGGTGCTCGGCATTACGAGCCCCCTGAGAGGCGAGGGTAAATCCACCACGGCAGTGAACCTGTCCTATACAATGGCGCAGTCCGGCAAGCGCGTGCTGCTCATCGACGCGGACATGCGTCTGCCCACCGTGCACACCAAGCTCTCCATGATGGGGACGCCCGGTCTTTCCAACCTCCTCGCCGGCCTGAGCACCGAGCGTGAGGTGCTGCAGGTCTCCAACTATTACAGCAACTGGTACATCATGACGGCGGGCGACGTGCCCCCCAACCCCTCAGAGCTTTTGGGCTCTGAGCGCATGCATCAGGCGCTGGAGCATCTGTCCGGTTTCTTCGACTATATCATACTCGACCTGCCCCCGGTCAACGTCGTGTCCGATGCGCTGGTCGCCTCCGTGTGGATGGACGGGCTCATCATCACGGTTCGTCAGAACTACACCACCGGTCACGCCCTGCAGGACTGCATGTATCAGCTCGAGAATATCCACGCAAACTTCCTCGGCTTCGTGCTGACGGATGTGCCGGTGGGCGAGAATGCCTATAAGCGCTACGGCAAGTACAACCGTTACGGCAAGGCCAGGTACGGCAGCCGCTACGGCTACGGCGGTTACGGCTATGGTTACGGTTACGGCTATGGTTACGGCTACGGCAACGGCGGCTACAACACCGATTACAGCTACGGCCACAGGAAAAAGATGGATCGGGAGACCGCGGCCAGGTATCACGATGCGATCATCAACCGGGATGAGACGCAAAAGCCCGAGGAAGAGGAATGATCGATTTCCACAGCCATATCCTCCCCGGCATTGACGATGGCAGCCACAGCCTGGAGGAAAGCCTCGCGATGCTCCGCTCCCTGCGGCAGCAGGAGCTGGACATCGTCTGCGCAACATCGCATTTTTACGCAACCGAGAATTCACCCGAGACCTATCTGCAGCGGCGCAACCGTGCTTTTGAGACCTTGTATGAAGCGCTGCCCGAGGATGTACCCGAAATCTTCCTCGGGGCGGAGGTGCTGTATTACCCCGGCATCAGCCACATGCGGCAGTTACCGATGCTCTGTCTGGAGGGGACGAACCTTCTGCTTCTTGAGATGCCCTTCACCGCCTGGACGGACGGTATGGTAAAAGAGCTGCGGGAGCTTGCCCATTCCGGCGATTTCACCGTTCTCATGGCACACATTGAGCGCTATTATTTCCAGCAGCCGGTATCCACCTGGGATACGCTTCTCGAGGACGGCGTATTTATGCAGTCCAATGCAGATTTTTTCCTGCCCTTCTCCGTGCGCCGCAAGGCGCTGAAGCTGCTGCGGGAAGAACGCATCCACGTCCTGGGGACGGACTGCCATAACAACACGACGCGCGCGCCGCGCATGGCGGAAGCGCGAAAAATGATTCGGGACAAGCTTGGCGCAGAAGCCCTGCGGCAGATCGACAGCACAGGGACCTATCTGCTGCGCGAGCTGCTCAGAGCGCCCGAAGTTTAACGCTTCATCAGGTCTGATGCGCAGGGCGTTATTTATATGGATGTATGTGAAAGGAAGGATCATTATGAAGAGAGTTCTGTCTTGCCTTTTGGTGTTTGTGATGCTGGTGAGCCTGTCCGTCACCGCCTTTGCGGCGCATAAGGACATTGCGTTTGTCGCCGCATCTGACGCTGAGGGAAAAGACGCATCCGAATTTGTCACCGTGACGCAGTTCGACGATCGGGATAGCCTGCCCGAGGAAGACCGGGCTCTTTACGAGGACGGTATCGAGCATATCCTGTTGGACTTTGAGGAAGCCGCCAAGTCCGACCCTGCCGTCATGCCCAGCACGCCCGACAGCGTCATTGCCATGTACGATACGGTCTATGTCTCTCTCGCTGAGAGCGAAGAGCTGAAGCTGCCCTACACGGTCGATCTGACCGCTGCCGACAGCTACAAGGTCTCCATGATGTATGTGGACGGCGCGTGGGTCGTTGTCGACACGGAGATCGTTGACGGCAATGTGCGCTACACCCTGGAGGAGAGCGCTCCCATCGTGCAGATCATCGAATATGTCCCGGCTCCCGCACCCGACGAGGAAGAGAAGGGTGACGACGGCGATTTCCACCCCAGCCGCGAGAGAACCGAGCAGCCTGAGATCCTCGAGGTCGTGGACGCCAATGGCAAGAATGCCGACGATAACCTGAGCGTTGTCATTTACCACGACAAGAACGATCTGCCCGAAGTGCACAAGGACGTGTTCAGCCTGGCGTACGAGGATCTGTACGAAAACTTCGATGAGATCGTCGCCGCCGATGAGGAGATCGGTGCTGCAGCCGACGGCAAGGAAGTTGCGGTTAGCGACGCCTTCTTTGTCAGTGCCAACAACTCCGCGAAGATCGACTACAATCTGCGCCTGCACCTCGATCTGCCCAAATACGGCACCGAGGATTCCGATGACTTTGTCGCCCTCATCCAGTGCGTGGACGGCGAGTGGAGCTTTGCCGAGTCCAAGGTAGACGGCGACGTACTCACCGCTAGCATCGACCACATCGGCCCCTTCGCCATCGTGGTCTTCTCCGCTGCATAATGAGTCGGAAAGCAAAAAACAACAAACGCTCGATCATCATGGCCGCCGTTTTGGCGGCCTTGATTTTCATCGGGCTGCTCGCGGTCTATCTGCTGGAGCAGGCGGAGCTGAAAAAAGAGCGTGAAGCCTATGTCGACGATGGATACATCCCTTCCGCGCGGCCTGTGCTGACGGTGGACGGGCGGGATTACCGCATGCGCGACGCGGTGGAGACCTATCTGATCATCGGCCTCGATAAGTTCTCCACGGTCAAAACCGATCCACTGGACTATGTGAACGACCAGCAGTCGGACTTTCTGCTGCTGCTGATCGCAGACCATGACGCCGAGACCATCACCGCCCTGCACATCAACCGCGACACCATGGCGGAAATCCAGCGCTACGGTCTGGCCGGGCGCAAGCTCAAGAGCTTTATCGGGCAGCTCGCGCTCTCGCACACCTTCGGCAGCGGCGGCCGGGACAGCGCCCGCTATACGGCGGAGGCGGTCTCCAAGCTGCTCTACGGCGTCCCCATGGAGCATTACAGCGCCCTTATGCTCGACGCCGTCCCCGCGCTCAACGACCTTGTGGGCGGCGTGAGCGTATATGTTGAGGACGATTTTGGCGTTGCAAGCCCCGAACTGAAGCAGGGGACGACTGTGCGCCTGCAAGGCAGCCAGGCGCTGACCTTTATCCAGGCGCGCGGCTCCATGCAGGACAAATCGAACCTCAACCGTATGAACCGCCAGCGCGTGTACATGCAGGCGCTGTACGAGCAGATGACCGGCCAGCTCAAGGGGGACGAAAACTTCGCCCTGCGTCTTGCGACCGAGCTTTCGGATTACATGATCTCGGATCTCAGTGTGAGCGAGCTTGCCGAGCTTGCCAACATGTGGAAAAGCTATGCCTTCCAGGGCATCGAAACCGTGGCGGGCGAGGCTGTGCTGGGCGATGTGTATATCGAGTTTTACCACGATGCGGACGCCCTCCTGCAGCAGGTGCTGCGCCTGATGTTCGAACCGGCGTGATGCTGTGGTCGTCGGCGCACAGGGAATTACTATCTCACGGTGTTCTTCATGCGGAGGGGAAGCAAGCGCCAAGAGCTTGCTTATGACAAACGATCAATTCATGCGTTTATACCCTACTGCTCAGAAGCGGTCAGCTGCTCAGATGCGCCCCCCCATTCTTTCTTTTTGGCGCTTGCCCAAAAAGAAAGAACGCGCCGCGCCCGGTGTAAGAAAGAAAAAGGCGCTTGTCAGAATGGACAACCTAAGGTCTGAGCGCAGGTCGCCGCTATTGCAGGATCGCGTTGCTGCTGACCCCGCATACCGCTGCCGCTGAATGGTACTTCTGACGCTGATTGTACCACGCATGAAGCCGCGGCTCGCCGGGCGATAATCGTGACTTTTTGGGCTTCTGAGAGCGTCAGCCCCTACAGGTAAAACAGGAGGGTTTATTCCGTAGGGGCGGTTATCAACCGCCCGCGCGGTGAAGCCTGATATATCGGAGAAAAGCACGGGGAAGTCGTAATAAACTACGAATTCACCGTGCTTTCTCTGTGAAAATGTTGTGTTATGCTGTCGGGCGGCTAATAGCGACGCAAAGCTAGTCCTTTAGGGCCGCCCCTACGGGTGATAGCGGGAATTTCGACTCTCTTCACATCCTCCATGAAAAATCCCCATTTAGCTCTTGACATTTGCGCGCAAAATCATTATAATAAATAAGCTTTCGGGGTGTAGCGCAGCTGGTAGCGCGCTTGGTTCGGGACCAAGAGGCCGGGAGTTCAAGTCTCCCCACTCCGACCAACATCAGATGAGGTCTGCCCCATCCACCTTCTCAAAATCGGACCCGCTTTGCCGGGCTCCGATTTTGTTTTTATTCAGAACGCAAAGGAGCTGAAAGAGATGAACGGAAAGCAATGGAAACGCGCGCTATGCGCGATGCTGCTGCTGTGCCTCTGCGTGACGCTGTTTGGCTGCGGGCGGAAGGAGGAAGCCCCCGCCGCCGATCCCGTGGAGACCGGGAAGCTTGTGGAGGAAATGGTGGTGGATTACGGCCAATACGGCGATGAGGCCGCCGGGCGCATCGACACCCTGCTGGGTGAGCTTGCCGCTGCCGACCCCGACATGGGTGAGCGCTGGAAGGCCATCATGGCGCTCTGGGCGTCGCCGACGCTGGGGCAGCCTCTTACTTACAATGTGCTGCCGGACGGCCTGGAGGACACGGACGCGCTCTGTCTCGTGGTGCTGGGCTTTCAGCTCAACCCCGACGGCAGCATGCGCCAGGAGCTGGTCGAGCGCCTCACCGTTGCCTTGAACAGCCTGGACAAGTACCCCAATGCCTATGTTGTCTGCACCGGCGGCGGCACGGCGGCGGAGAACCCGTCGGCCACCGAAGCCGGCGAGATGGCCAAATGGCTGATCGCCCAGGGCGTGGAGCCGGGGCGCATCATCGTGGAGGATCACTCGATGACCACGGCACAGAACGCGGCCTATACCTGTGAGATCCTCGCGACGCAGTACCCCTCCGTCCGGCGGCTTGCCATCATTTCCAGCGATTATCATATCGCCACGGGGGAGCTGCTGTTTCACGCGGCCTCGATCCTGCGCAGTGATGTGCCGGGGGAGGAGACGCTGCCGGTTGTGGCAAACGCCGCGTGGAAGGCGCCCTCCGGCTATCTCCCGCCCATGTTCCAGGCCGGGGCGCTCATCGAGCTCAGCGGCGACATGGAAACTGCCTTCTCGATCTATTACGACACCTACGATATCCATAGCCTCCCGCCGCTCTCGTAATCAGCGGTCAGTGGCCGGCGAAGAAGGGGCTGTCTCAAAACGGTGAGAGTTGCTGTAGGGGCGGCTATCAGCCGCCCGCGCAGTGAAAACACAATGATAAGAAAAGTTGGGCG
>CACZXQ010000022.1 GCA_902785115.1 Oscillospiraceae bacterium
CGTCATCAATGCCCTGATGGGCGACCTCACCTTCTCCCGCATCGCGGGCAGCCAGGATGCTGTGCGCCTGATCGCCAGCGGCGCTTTCCTGGCTGCAGCCGCCGCCGCAAGCGCGGCCATCGGTCTGACTGCCGGGGTGGAGAATGTAAAGAAAGCGTAAGAAGAGGGGGCTGTCTCAAAAGTCCGCATGAGAATGTAGGGGAGGCCCTAAAGGACTAGCTTTGCGTCGCTATCAGCCTCCCGGCGGTGACATGGAAACATCTGCAAAAAAGTTGGGAAAACTCGTACAAATTTCGAATTCGCCCAACTTTTCATATCATTGTGTTTTCACTGTAGGGGCGGCTATCAGCCGCCCCTACAGCAACTCTCACCGTGCGCGGGCGGCTGATAGCCGCCCCTACAGCAACTCTCACCGTGCGCGGGCGGCTGATAGCCGCCCCTACAGCAACTCTCACCGTTTTGAGACAGCCCCTTTTAAGCAAAACCTAATACACTCTCGCGAGAAGCGCGGCGCCATGCTCCCGCAGCCAGCGGCGGCGCTCGGCATAGTCGGGGAGGATGCTTTCCACCAAGGCCCAGAAGCGCGGCGAGTGGTTCATCTCCAGCAGATGACACAGCTCATGCACCACCACATAGTCCAGCACCTCCGGCGGCGCGAGAAGCAGCAGACAGTTGAAGTTCAGATTCCCCTTCCCGGAACAACTGCCCCACTTGCTCTTCTGACAGCGGATGCTGATGCGCTGCCAGTGCACACCGAGCAGCGGCGCGAAACAGGCCGCGCGCTCGGCAAAGCGCGGCTGCCCCGCTTTTTTGAGCGCGGCAAGCTCCTGCTCGCTCAGCTTCTGAACCGGCGGCTGCTCGCGCAGCTTCTGCAGGCGCTGCTCGATCCAGCCCCGGTTCTGCTCCACAAAGGCGCGGATGCGCGGCATACTCATGCGCAGCGGTGCGCGCACCAGCACACTGCCGTCCGGCTGCAGCTCCAGGCTCATGCTGCGCCGATCACTGCGTTTTATAACTACGGAATACGACATAATGCCTCCATCAAATTCGGATGGAGGCATTATAGCGCAGGAAAAGATTTTTTGCAAATCTGATGACACAGGAGTATAATGTGCAATATAACTGCCGCAATGCTTTGCTCCCCCTGTGCGAAGCGCTTGCGCAGAGAATGGGAAAGAAAAGGAGTAAACCATGCCCGACTACATCATTGCCACCGCATCTACCGCCGACCTGCCCAGGGAGTACCTGGACAGCCATCATATCCCCTTCATCCGCTACGGCTTTACCGTGAACGAGCTGCCCCGGGAGGACGACTGCCGCGAGGAATCCCGCGCCGCCATCTACGCCGGGATGCGCCGGGGCGATCTGCTCAAAACCTCGATGATCAACGAATACAGCTACTATGAGTTCTTCCGCAGCCTGCTGGAGCAGGAAAAGGACGTGATCTATCTCGACATGTCCGAAAAGATGTCCGTCTCCTTTGAAAACGCAAGGCGCGCCGCCGAGACCGTGCGCTCGGAGTTTCCCGAACGCAAGCTCTATGTCATGGACACGCGCTGCGTCTCCGGCGGGCTGGGGCTGCTGGTGAAGATGATGGTCGAGCGCTATGAGGCGGGGGAGAGCTTCGACGAACTCATCGCCTGGGGCGAGGAGCATAAGCTCAAAATCGCCCACCGCTTCACAGTGGACGATCTCAACTACCTCAAACGCGGCGGCCGCGTCTCCAACGCCTCGGCGCTGGTGGGCTCGCTGCTGAATATCAAGCCGGTACTGTATGTGCCCGACGTGGGTACGCTGGACGTGGTGAAGAAGGCGCGCGGCCGCAAGGCCGCCCTCAAGGCCATCATCGACGGCGTGGTGCACGATCTGAGCCGGGTGGATGCAAGCGGTACGGAGTTTCTGATCCTCCACGCCGACTGCGAGGCCGACGCCGCCTTCGTGCGCGACGAGATCCGCAAGGCCTGTCCCCAGGTGGGCGAGATGAACATCTCCTCCCTCGGCGTTGTCATCGGCGCGCACACCGGCCCGGGACTGCTGGCGGTGTTCTACCTCTGCGGCGGGAGACAGCCGGAATGAGTTTTTAGCTTTCAGCGCTTAGATTCTAGAAGAAAACGGAAAGAAAATGACACCAGAGAAGCGAATGAGGGGAAAAGCTGTTTTCCTTGCCATGACACGCATATACCAATTGAATCGTGAAATGCTTGAAGATTTCCGCTAAGCGCTAAATACGAAGCACTAAGAACTGGGGCTGTGAAAAACGAAGTTTTTCACAGCCCCAGTGACATTTAATAGTAGCTGGGAGGCGGGAGACGGTGGTCAAGCAGGACTTTGCCGAAGCAGACGCAGCTGCGCCCGGAGTCGCGCGAGATGCTGATGTTGGCGTCCTGCCGGACAGGGTTTGCCGACAGGAGATGCAGCGTGCCACCGTAATCCACACACCACTGCTTGCAGAAAACATCCCCGTCTACAAAAAAGATGCCCACCTCAAACTCCTGCAGCGGCGCGCCGCGCCGGACATACACAAGGCTCCCGTCGGGAATGAAAGGCTCCATGCTGTCGCCCCGGACAGTGATGCAGAAATCGGCGCCCACGGGAGCGTTGGGGTCGAGAGGAATGTTCTCATAGTCCTCACCCTCGATAGGAGAGGCGTAGCCCGCGGCGGCCGGTACCAGATAGTGCTTGATGGTGACGATCTTCTCCGGCTCCTTGCCCGCTTTGTATTCCGACTGCTGCACCAGGTAACGGCCATAGCGCATCAGCTCGCTCTGCCCGCGCTCGTTGAGCGCCTCATAGAGCGGGACAATGGGCGATGCCGGCTGAAGCTCCTCAATCCGCGGCGGCTCCGGCGCTTCCCCGAGAAGCTCACCCCGGGTGACGCCGAAATGATGCGCAAGCTGCTCAAGCTTATCCATGCGCGGCATCTGCGTCCCGCTGCAGTAGGCCGAGACGGTGGACTTGCTGACGCCCAGCAGACGCGCAATGTCGATCTGCTTTTCCCGATTCTCCTTGAGCAGACGTACCAGATTATCCGCAAACAAATTGCGATCATAGGTAATGTAAGTGTTGTCCATGGTCGCACCCCTTTCCATGTTTCTGGCCTTATTGTACTGAAAAAAAACAAAATAGTCAAGTTAAACATCTGCAAAAGCAGGTAAAAGATGAGAGAAACCTGACGAAAACAATTGGTTCTGTTTTACAGAAATTTAGTATTGACAAAACAAGAAAAGTGTGGTATACTTTAACTGAACTTGAGAGGCGGACAAAACGAAAACCGCAGCGCAATCCCGCCAACAGGGCGCGTATGCCATTACGCGCGTTGCTTTTCCTATGATAGTTCAGAAAAACAAGACAGAAGAAGGAGGGAGTTCGATGGAACAGATTCCGGACGATCCGATCGTGCACAGCCTGGAGAAAAACGGGTGGCCACCCTGGATGTGCTGAAAACGGAGCGCAGACGCGCATCCCCCGCCCCGGTTTCCCGGGAGCGGGTGAGAAAAGCCGCGCGGCTTGCGCTGGGGCAGGTCGAGGACGCGCTGAGCGAGGGCGACAGCCGGCGCGCCAGGGAGCTGACCGGCGTGCTGCGCGAGCTGCTGCAGCTGCACCGCGAGCTGCAGGGCGGGGCAAGCCAGAGCGTGACCGTCTGCTTCGTCGGTGAGGCGGAGGAGATGGCGAGGTAAAAGCGCCCTCTCAGTCACCGCCGCGGGCGGCGGCGACAGCTCCCCCTAAGGGGGAGCCAAGGGAAAGGAGAGAGATGAATGGGGATGCTGATGATCCCGGAACCGAATGAGAAGCAGAAGCTGTTTTTGAGCGATCAGCACCGCTACATCGGTTACGGCGGGGCAAGAGGCGGCGGGAAAAGCTGGGCCGTGCGGGTCAAGGCGGCGCTGCTGTGTCTGCACTATCCGGGGATCAAGGTCATGATCGTGCGCAAGACCTATCCGGAGCTGCAGGAAAACCACATCCTGCCCCTGTGTGAACTGCTGCACGTCTACGATGAGGACAGTGAACGCCGACTCGCGCTCTACAACGATCAGAAAAAGCACATCGTCTTCCCCAACGGCAGCCGCATCCTCTTTCGCTACTGCGACAACGACACTGACGCCCAGCGCTTCCAGGGCACCGAGGTGGACGTACTGTTCGTGGACGAGGCCACCCAGCAGTCCGAGGAGCGGATGGACAAGCTGAGAGCCTGCGTGCGCGGCGTCAACAGCTTTCCCAAGCGCGTCTACTTCACGATGAACCCCGGCGGCGAGGGGCACGGCTGGGTCAAGCGCCTCTTCCTTGACCGTATCTACCGGGAAGGTGAGAACCCCGAGGATTACAGCTTCATCCCCGCCCTCGTCACCGACAACACCGCGCTCATGCGGGCCGATCCCGATTACGTCCGCAAGCTGCAGGCGCTGCCACCCAAGCTGCGCGACGCCTGGCTCTACGGACGCTGGGACATCTTTGAGGGGCAGTTTTTCGAGGACTTCCGGGCGACGCCCGATCTGGCGATGGCTCAAAAGTACGGCTTTACCGATTCTTCCGAGGAGCTCAAACGCCAGAGACGCTTCACCCACGTCATCGCGCCCTTCGATCTCGCCGCCGGCGATAAGCGCGGCTGGGGCGTGTTTCGCAGCTACGACTTCGGCTATGGCCGCCCCTTCTCCTGCGCCTGGTGGGCGGTGGATTACGACGGCGTGCTCTACCGCATCCTCGAGCTCTACGGCTGCACCGGCACCCCCAACGAGGGAATGCGCTGGACGCCCGAGAAACAGTTCTCTGAAATCGCCCGGATCGAACATGAGCACCCCTGGCTCCGGGGTCGACGCATCGGGGGCGTCGCCGACCCCTCGATCTGGGACGGGAGCCGGGGAGAGAGCGTGGCCGAGACCGCCATGCGGCACGGCATCAGCTTCCTCCCCGGAGAAAACCAGCGCATCCCCGGCTGGATGCAGTGCCATTACCGGCTGCAGTTCGACGAGCAGGGTTACCCGCGCATGTACGTGTTTGAAAACTGCGCCGCCTTCCTGCGTACCGTCCCGCTCATGCAGTTTTCCAAGAGCTGTCCTGAAGATCTGGACACCTCAATGGAGGATCACGTGTGTGACGAGTGGCGTTATGCGTGTATGTCAAGGCCGGTGACACCACTCAGGAAGGAAGAGAACGCCAGCCCTGCGATCAATCCGCTGGCGAGGTAGGCGCAGCGGTGGGGCGGGATGGGGGGAGGGGTGGAAATTGGAAAGGATGGATGAAATGTCAGGCATGACCCCGGAGCGACTGCGGGAGTTTACCGCAACGCTCCAAAAATACAAAAGCGGCAAGGCCAGTCTCGAACGGCGCGTCGTCTCGGCGGAGAACTGGTGGAAGCTGAGAAACTGCTTTGAGGAAAAGAAGACCGGGCTGAACGACGACGGGGGCTACCGCTCCGCCAGCGGCTGGCTGCATAACGTGATCGTCTCCAAGCACGCGGACGCGATGGACGCTTACCCGGAACCGCTGGTGCTGCCCAGGGAACCCGGCGATCGGGAGGAGGCAAGGCTCCTGTCCGCGATTCTGCCCTGCATCCTTGAGCAGAACCGCTTCGAGAAAACCTACGACGCCGCCATGTGGCAGAAGCTCAAAACCGGCACCGCCTGCTACCGCGTGATCTGGGATCCGGAGAAGTGCGGCGGGCTCGGTGATATCGCCATCGAGCGCGTGGATCTGCTGAACCTCTTCTGGGAGCCGGGGCTGGACGATATTCAGAAAAGCCGCTATCTCTTCTGCACTCACCTGGAGGACGAGGCGACGCTCTGCGAAAAGTACCCCCAGGTGCGCGGGCGGCTGCGCTCCTCGCCGTTTATGGCGACGCGCTTCGTCTATGACGACGCGGTGAGCCTCGAGGGCAAGGTCACGGTCATCGAGGTCTACTACAAACAGCGCGGCGTACTGCACTACTGCAAATATGTAGGAGATACGGCGCTGTACGCAACGGAAGACGAAGGGGAGCGGGCCACCGAGGGCGTCGGCCCCTACGGTGAGAAAGGCCTTTATGACCACGGGAAGTACCCCTTCGTGTTCGATCCGCTGTTTCCCGTGGAGGGCAGCCCCTGCGGCTACGGCTTCGTCGATCTCTGCGCAAACGTGCAGACCGCAATCGACCTGATGCGCACAGCCTTCGTCAAAAACACCCTCGTCGGCGCGACCCCGCGCTATTTTCAGCGCATCGACGGCTCGGTGAACGAGGAGGAGTTTACCGATCTCAGCCGCCCGCTCGTACACGTCAGCGGCAACTTGGGCGAGGACAGCCTGCGGCAGATCGGCTTTGCGGGACTGCCCGGCGTGTATGTGGACGTGCTGGAATCCACGATCCGTGAACTGCGCGAGACATCCGGCAATACCGAGACTGCCACCGGCACGATGAACGTCGGCGTTACCGCCGCCTCCGCCATCATCGCGCTGCAGGAGGCCAGCGGCAAGGGCAGCCGCGACGCCACCCGCGCCTCCTATCAGGCCTTCAGCGAGATCGTGGAGCTCTGCATCGAGCTGATCCGCCAGTTCTACAGCCTGCCGCGGCAGTTTCGCATTGCGGGCGACAGCTTTGTGACCGTGGACAACGCGGCGCTCCTGCCCCGGATGCTGCCCGGCCTGGGCGTTTTGAGCCAGCCCGTGTTTGACATCAAGGTCTCCACCCAGAAGCGCAACGCCTATTCCCGACTGAGCCAGAACGAGCTCGCGATGGAGCTCTACCGCATGGGGCTCTTCGAACCGGGACATGAACAGCAGGCGCTCGGCGTGCTGGACATGATGGAGTTTGACGGCAAGGAGCAGATGATGAGCCGCATCGCCGCCGGAATGGGGCTGCGCGAAAAGCTGCGGGAGCTCGGCACCTATAAAGCGCTCGCCCTCGCGCTGGCGCGGCGCTATCGCCCGGAGATGGCAGCGGGGCTGACGGGGACTCTTTCAGTCACCGCCGTGAACAGCGGCGACAGCTCCCCTTTGCCCGAAGAGAGAGACAAGGATGCAGACAGCGGAATGGATCGCATTGAGCAGGCCAGGGCGGCCACAAACCTGGCAGCGCAGCCATGACGCGCATCGTCTACGAGCCTTCGACCCCCTCGATGCGCTTTGCGGGACACGCCGGCGCGGGGACGGCGGGCAGCGATCTCGTCTGTGCGGCGCTGAGCGCGCTGATGTACACGCTGCTGGAAAACCTGCCGGACTGCGAGCCGACGATGGCGGATGGCTTCTGCGCGGTCGCAGGCGGTGAGAAGCGCGTGTACGAGGTGATCGCAGGGGGGCTGCGGCGGCTCGCGGAAGCATATCCGGAGTATGTACGAATGGAGGTGAGAACATGACACAGGAGGTTCTGGACTGCCTGCGGGGGGAAATAGAGGCGACGGACGAGCAATGCGCACCCCGACCGGGGGACACCCTCTCAGTCGCTTCGCGACAGCTCCCCCATAGAGGGAGCCAAGGGGATGATTCGGAGGGGGCGCCCCCTGTCGCCCTTCAGGCACTTGCCCCGGAGGGGGAAGCGGACGAGCAATGCTCGTCCCTACAGGAGTCGACGAGCCCTCCGCCGGCGGCGCCGACACTGCCCCTTGCGCAGGGGAGGCAGGACGCGGAGGTGACGCAGGAGCAGAGGCGGCAGGATATGAGGGCGCTGCGGGAGCATCTGGCCGCGCTGCAGGCACAGGCGGAGAACATCCCCGACTTCGACCTGCAGGATGCACTGCGTGACCCCGCCTTCGTGCGGCTTACCGCGCCGGGCGTGGGCGTGCCGCTAGCGGACGCCTGGTACGCGCTGCACCGCAGGGAAATTCAGCAGCAGCGGGAAGAGAACAATCGCCGTCTTCTCTCCCGGGCGGTGGCGTCTGCCGCCCGCAGACCCCGCGAGGGCGGCGACGGGAGCGCGGCGCTCATCGCCGCCGATTACCGCAGTCTCTCCCGGGAAGAACAGCTTCGCGTCAAGAAGCGGATTTTCGAGGCAGGAGCCAGGGGAGAGAAGATTTATCCGTAATGCCCTCTCAGTCGCTTCGCGACAGCTCCCCCCGGTGGGGGAGCCAAGGGAAAAGACAATGAAGACTGAAAACTGAAAGAAGGAGATTTTTACATGAACATGAATCTGCAGTACTATGCCGACGCCGGTACCCTTGTCAACGGCACCACCAATTTCGTCAACGCCGGTACCGGCACGCCTACCGCGTTTGACAACGACCACACCCTGAGCCCCGAACTCAAGGCCTTCTACGACACGGAGCTGCTCGAAAACGCGCGCACCGAGCTCTTCTACGCGCAGTTTGCCAAGCGCCAGCCCCTGCCCGCAAACCACAAGGGCCAGGTGGAGTGGCGCAAGTGGAACACCTTCGAGCGCGCGCCCAAGCTCACCGAGGGCGTGATCCCCACCGGGCAGAAGTTCGGCGTCACCACCGTGACCGGCGCTGTCGATCAGTACGGCACCTACACCGCCATCACCGATAAGCTGGAGCTGCGCGCCTACGACGATGTGATCCTCGGCGCAACCGAAGAGATGGGCGCTTCCGCCGCTGAGACCCAGGAAAAGCTCATCCGTGACGCGCTGCTGCTCGGCACGAACGTGCTCTACTGCGACAACATCACCCTCGCCACCGGCGCGGTCGCCTCGACCCCCGCAAGCTGCGCCCAGATGGAGGCCTCCGCTACCGTGATGAGTATGCTCACCCCCGCGATGATCAACAAGGCTGTCACCCTCATGAAGAAAAACCGCGTCCCTCGCATCAACGGCCGCTACTACGCCGTGATCCACCCCAGCGTGGCCCACGACCTGCGCGCCTCGGAGGGCTGGATCGAGGCGCACAAGTACGCCGCCCCCGAGCAGCTCTTCAACGGCGAGATCGGTGAGCTGCACGGTGTGCGCTTCATCGAGAACGTCTTTGCCCCCGTGCTGGGCGGCGACGACTACAAGAACAAGGCCAATACCAAGACCTACGCCACTTATTTCTTCGGCAAGGACGCCTTCGGTATCATCGACCCCGAGGGCGGCGCGCTCGAAATGATCATCCACGATAAGGGTGAGATCGGCGGCCCGCTGAACCAGTTCTCCACCATCGGCTACAAGTTCGAGACCAACGGCGCGACCATCCTTTACCCCGAACGTCTGCTGCGCGTGATGAGCTGCTCCAGCTTCTCCGCGACCGACGAAGCAAACTGAGAAGGGGAGGCGGAGAGGCGCAACAACCCCTCCGCCAGCTTCGCTGACACCTCCCCTCTTGCCGGGGAGGCAAATGGAAAGGAGAATAAAATGAACGAGAATCGCATCGAAGTCTCCGTCCCCAGAGGGGCGGAGCGGGAGGACCCCAACCTGTTCGTCGGCATCAACGGCATGAGCTATCTGCTGCCCAAGGGGAAAAAGTCCAGCGTACCGGCTGAGGTGGCCTGGGAGATCGCGCGCAGCGATCGCGCAAGAGACGCGCTGGATCAGACAATGGACAGCCTGCAGAGGATCCGGGCATGACGGCCGGCGAGCTGATCGCGCAGGTGGACGCGCTGCGCCCCAACCAGTATGCGCTCGAGCAGAAGCTCCAATGGCTGCAGCGGCTGGACGGACAGATCCGGCTGGAGCTGGAGATGACCCATGAGACGGAGATGGCGGAGGAACCCTGGGAGGCGTACACGGCGGACACCGAGCTGCGCGCCGCCTTCCCCTATGATACGGAGCTGTACACGGCCTACCTCTTCTGCCAGATCGACCTGCATAACGGAGAGATCAACCGCTATAACCAATCTCTTGCGCTGCTCTCCGCCGCGTGGCGGCAGATGGCCGACAGCATCAACCGCAAACAGATGCCGAAGGGCTGCGGCGGGTGGAAGCTGTGAGAAAGGGGAGGCAAAGCAGAAAGGAATTGAGATATGTTATTTCCCACGTTGAGCCCGTCGCGGCAGACACGGATCACCACGGACGTCTTTAAGGGCTATGACCACCGCTGGCGTATCGCAGACGGCGCCTTCTACCGGACGGAAAACCTGTCGTCCCGGCAGTACCCGCTGCTGTGCACCAGAGCGCGCAGAGGCAGCGTCAAAACAATGGAGCATCCCGGCGGACTGATCGGCAAGGACAGCCTCTGCTCCGTGGAGGACGGTACACTTTATGTAAACCATTTGGCGACGCCGGTGACCGGGCTGGCGTCCGGGGAAAAGCAGCTCGTGAGCATGGGCGCTTACATCCTCATCTTCCCGGACAAACGCTACTACAACACCGAAGATCCCACGGACTATGGCTTTATGGAAGCCGATCTCACGGTGTCGGGCGAGATCCGCTACTGCCTGTGCAATAGCGAGGGCGATGAGCTGGATGACCCCACCGTCGGCGTGATCGAGCCGGAAAACCCCGCAAACGCCATGCTCTGGCTCGATACCTCCGGGGGCACGCGGGTGCTGCGACAGTATTCCCAGGCACAGCGAAGCTGGGTGGAGCTGGAGAGCGTATACACCAAGCTGGTGTTCCCGACGCTGGGACAGGCACCGGCGCTGTTTCGGCAGTTCGACGGCGTGGAAGTCAGCGGCGCGGCGGAGGCGGACTTAAACGGTGAAAAGATCCTCTACGCCGTGGGCGGCGGAGCGAGCGAGAACGACTCCATCGTGCTGGTGGGGCTGATCGCCCAAGGCTTCAGCGCCCAGGGCAGCATCCGGCTACGGCGGAGATTGCCGGAGATGGACTTCGTCTGCGAGGCGCAAAACCGCCTCTGGGGCTGCCGCTACGGCAACGACGGCGAGAAAAACATCAACGAGATCTACGCCTCCGCACTCGGGGACTTCAAAAACTTCCGGCAGTACCTGGGGCTCTCCACCGACTCCTGGACGGCCTCCGTCGGCTCGGACGGCGCGTGGACCGGGGCGGTCAACTACATGGGGCGGCCTACCTTCTTCAAGGAAAACCGCATCCACCAGGTCACCGTCTCCCCGTCGGGCGGACACAGACTGGACGAGACCGTGTGCCGCGGCGTGCAGCAGGGCTGCCACAAGAGCCTGCAGGTGGTGGGCGAGAGCCTGTACTACAAGAGCCGCGGCGACGTGTGCGTGTGGCAGGGCGGCTTTCCCCAGTCCGTCAGCGCGGCGCTGGGGGAGACAGCCTACGACAGCGCCGTGGGCGGCAGCGTGGACGGTCGCTACTACCTCTCCATGCGCGAGAGCGGAAGCGGGGCGTGGAGCCTGTTTTGCTTCGATACCGAGCGCGGGATCTGGTACCGGGAGGACGCGCTGCACGCGCTGTGCTTTGCCCAGGCGGATGGCGAGCTTTATGTCGTGAACGCCGAGACCGGCGAACTGATCGCGATAAAGGGCAGCGTCGGCACGATGGAGGAAAGCCTTTCCTGGATGGCGGAGACCGGACTGCTCGACTACCAGACCCCGGATCGCAAATACGTTTCCCGCTATACGCTGACGCTGCGGATGGAACGCGGCTCCAGACTCTCCATCTGGCTGCGCTATGATTCCACGGGCGACTGGATCAAAAGCGGCGAGGTGGAGCTGTTCGGCAACGGCACGGTATCGCTTCCGATCCGCCCGCGGCGCTGCGATCACCTGCAGCTGCGCATCTGCGGCGAAGGAGAAGCGAAAATCTGCGCGCTCAGCCGTGCTCTCGAAACCGGCAGCGAGTTTTAGGAGGCAATGATGCGGGAGTATCCACCGATTTTAACCGGCAGCGAGCAGCAACAGATTCGCAGCATTCGCGATTACCTGGTGCGCCTCGCGAAAAGCCTCGACGAAGCCTCGCTTGACGCTGCGCCGGAGTCCGCGGAGAAGGAACGCCAGACCGCAGACAAGCTCGCCGCCATCCGGAAGAACGCGGCGAACCTGCGCGCCCTGATCGTCAAGACCGCCGACGCGGCGGAGAGCGTCGCGCTGGAGCTCGGCGCGACAAGACAGGAGATGGCGAGCTACTACCTGGCCAAGTCCGACTTCGGCAGCTATATAGAGCAGGCGCAGACGAGCTTTGCCGCCACGGCGCGCGGGGTGGTGGAGAGCTACGACTTCCAGTCGCTCATTGACGCGGTATCCGCCCGCACGGCGGCGCTCGACAGCTATCTCACGTCGATCCGGGGTGAGATCCGGCGCGGCGTCATCACCGACCCCGGCACCGGAGAACAGGCGCTCGGCATCGCCATCGCGGAGAATCTGCAGTTTACCGGCGCGGTACACACCGAGGACGGGCTTGACTACTACGAGCTCTCACCGGGACAGACGCTGGGTCTCTACACCGCGAGCGGCTGGCAGTTCTGGGTAAACGGCTCCAAGCGCGGGTGGTTCGATTCCGCCGACGGCAGTTTGCACGTTGTGAGCGAGGTCGTGGAGGATATGCTGCAGCTCGGCGCGGGCTGGGTATTCTCAACGGTCGGCGGGCTTGGGATCAAATATACGGGGTCGTGAGCGGCCAATAAGGAAAGGTGATTGCAATGAACACAACGGCAACATGGTACCGGGGCGGCAGCGCAAGCCCGTGGGAAGGGCGCGTCGGCTTTAACAGCGGTGCGCTTGTCGGACGCTTTGCGTTTACCACGCCCGCGATCGGCGCCGCGACGCTCTCCTGGGTGTCGTCAATGCTTCGGCCGCAGGATGAGACGACGTGGAGCCAGACCGAGCAGGCCTACCACTTCCGCTGGGCGGTCACGCTGAGCGCAAGCGAGCACATCGGGCGGGTATCGAACAGCATCGGCACTGCCGTGGGCACCGGCGGATGGGGCGGCGCGACCTATATGCACAGCGGCGGCACGGCCGCGGTGCAGCTGATGCCGAATACCACATATTATCTTTGGATCTTTCCGAGCGACAGCTGGTACAACAACTGGCTGATCGGAAGTGTCAGCGTCACGCTCGGCGGCTCCTACGGCAATCCGGCGACGCCGTCCGCCGCGGACGGTGATTTCGGGGAGGCTGTGGGTATTTCCCTCGCCGGAAGCAGCAGCGGCGCAAGCTTTACGGTGAGCGTCATATGCGCTGGGAGGACAGAGACGCTGCAAAGCGGGGGAACGGATACATACCTGACATGGACGCCGTCCGTGGCGGTATACGCGCCGCTGCTGCCCAATGCCGCGAGCGCCCCGGCTGTGATCACGGTGGAGACCTTCTATGGCACGGCCAGCATCGGGACAAGGAGCGTCAGCATCACAATGCGGCTGCGGGAAGAGGACGTCTCCCCAACGGTGCAGAGCGGCTGGTACAGCCACACGCCCTATAACGCGCCAAAGGGCAGCGCCGTCGCAAGGTACATCGCGGGCATCAGCCGGGCACGGGTCAGCTTCGACACGAGTAAAATCAGCGCGCGGTATGGGGCGAGCATCGTTTCCTATGGCGTCAGCTGCGGCGGGGAGACGGACAGTGCAGAACCGTATCAGACCCCGATCCTCACAGCGCAGAGCACGGTCACGGTCTCGGTCACGGATTCGCGCGGCTTTGTGACAAGCGAGAGCTTTACGATCACGCCCTTCAGCTACGCCGCGCCGAGCCTCGGGCAGGTGAGCGTGTTCCGCTGCGACCAGAGCGGGAGCGCGGACGAGGAGGGGCGGTATTACGCCGCTGCCGCGACAGCCGTGTGCAGCAGCGTGGACGGGCAGAATGCAGCATCCATTTTGCTGTATCTCAAAGCGGCCGCCGGAAGCTACGGCAGCGGGGTGCCCCTTTCCTCCGGCGTGACGGCGATCCTCGGCCCCATCGACGCGGATACGATCTATGACGTGAAGATCGAAATCACGGACACGGTGGGCAATACCGGCGCCGTCACGCGAAGGATCGCGGGGAGAAGCTGGGCGATGCGCTTTCGGGCAAACGGGCAGGGTGTCGGCTTCGGGCGCTCGCCCCAGGCAGACCGGCGGCTGGAAGTTCCGGGGGACTGGGTGATCTGCATCGGCGACACGACGCTCACTGAGAGCGAACTGCAGGCGCTCAAGCAGCTTATTCTTTAGACAAGCAAAGGAGGAACCATGGCTAATTATCAAGCAGACGGCGCGCTCGACCGGGAGGTGGAGGCGCTGTATCAGGCGCTGATGGGAAGACAGCCCTTTGTCTATCGCGCCGCGGATGATCCCTTTTACCGCAGCTACGCGGACCGCTATGTGCAAAACGGCAGGCTCGCCATGCGCGACAGCATGGGCGCGGCCGCCGCGCTCACCGGCGGCTACGGCTCCAGCTACGCCCAGGCGGTGGGACAGCAGCAGTTTGACGAGTATCTGCGGCAGCTCAGCGAGGCTATGCCGGAGCTGTACGGAATGGCCTATCAGCAGTATCTCGACGAGGGCGACGCCCTGCGCGGACAGTACGACCTGGCCTATGAGCGCCTGGAAGGGGAGCGCGCGCAGGAGGCCGCTGCACAGGCGGCGGAATACCAGCGCCAGCGCGACGCCATCGCAGACGAGCGCTACCGCCTGGAGCAGGAGGCGAAGGCCGCCCAGCAGAGCTATAAACAGCAGCAGGACAGCTACCAGAATCTGGTGAAGCTGATCTCCGCCTCCGGCTACACGCCCACCGATGCGGAGCTTGCCGCCGCAGGACTGAGCCGCGCTTCCGCAGACGCGCTGCGCGTGGAGTTTGAACGTACAAGAAAGCCTGTGGTTCAAACCGTGTACTACAAGGCGGCCGCCGCGCCGGCATCGGATTCCGGTACTGCCCGCAAAAGCACCGCCAGCAGCAGTACCGTCACCAGCCGCAGCGGCAGCACGAGCTCCAGCGGCTACAAGGGCGGACTGAGCCAGCGCTGAGGGGGAGCCTATGACAGAAAACGAACTGCGCGAAAAGGTCTGCGCCGCGGCGCGCGCCTGGTTGGGACGCCGGGAAGATAACGGCAGCCACCGGGAGATCATCGACGTCTACAACACCATCAGCCCGCTGCCGAGAGGCTATCGCATGACGTATCAGGACCCCTGGTGCGCGGCTTTCGTCTCGGCGGTGGGGCAAAAGGTCGGATTGGGGGAAATCCTCTACGCCGAATGCGCCTGCGATCCGATGATCGCGCTCTACCAGAAAGCCGGTCGCTTCGAGGAACAGGACGAGGCCGTACCGCGCCCGGGCGACGTGATTTTCTATGACTGGGAGGATTCCGGCATCGGTGATTGCCGGGGCTCCAGCGACCATGTGGGGCTGGTGTTAGGCGTGGAGGGAGACCGGATCCAGGTCATCGAGGGCAACAAGTCTGACGCGGTGGGGCTGCGGGAAGTACATATCGACAGCCGCTTTATCCGCGGTTACGGCAAGCCCGATTACCTGGGGCTTGCCGACGCCCCCGAACACCATGGAGCGGCGGGGGAGCCGGAGGAGGCGATCGCGAAAGAGGAGAAACACTGCACACTGACGCTTCCGTATCTGCAGCGCGGCGACAAAGGCGAATGCGTCCGCGCACTGCAGGCGCTGCTGATCGGACGCGGCTTTCGCTGCGGCCCCTGGGGTGCCGACGGGGACTTCGGCGGCGCCACCTACGGCGCGCTCTACCAGTTTCAGCGGGCACGGCAGCTCAGCGTCGACGGCGTCGCGGGACCGGAGAGCTGGCAGAAGCTGCTTCTGGGATGAAAGTAACAGGAGAAAGGATAGATGAAAGATACGATTTTGGCGATCGTGGGAATCCTCGGCGCCTGGGCTGTCCATATCTTCGGCGGCTGGGATGCGGCAATGGGAACCCTGCTGATCGTGATGGGCATTGATTTTTTGTCCGGCCTCGTCGTCGCAGGGGTGTTTCATGCCTCACCCAAGAGCGAGGGCGGCGCGCTGGAGAGCAAGGCTGCCGGGAAAGGGCTGATCCGCAAGGGCATGGCGCTGCTGGTGGTGCTGATCGGCACAAGGCTCGATCTGATGCTCGGCACGGATTATATTCGTGACGGGATCGTCATCGCCTTCGTGGTCAACGAGATCTTGAGTATCGTGGAGAACATGGGGCTCATGGGTGTGCCTTTTCCCGCGCCGATCATGAACGCGATCGAAATGCTCAAGGATAAGGCAGACGGGAACAAAAGCTGAAACGCTTGCTTTTTCAGTAATAGTAAGCTAAAATAAGCGGGTAATTCCAAAAGGAGATACCCGCTTATGATTTTTGCGTTTTTGTTCCCGCTCTGCTCCCTGGCGGCGGCTTGGGCGGTCGTCGCGCGAAGCGGCGCGCACTGGCTGCTGGGCGTGCCGGTGTTCCTGCTGTGCTTTGCGCTGCTGATCGTGCTGTATGTGACGATCTGTTGGGCGCTTTCGCTGCCGGTGGATCGGACAAAGCCCCTTGAAAAGCAGAATGCCCGGGCAAGGGCGGGCTGTTACAGCATCGCGGGCTTCCTCTGCGTCCTCGCGGGGATAAAGCCCCATATCAGCGGGGAGGAGAAGCTTCCGAGCGACAGCCGCTTTCTCTTCGTGTGCAATCACCGCTCCATGTTCGACCCGCTGACGGTCATCCGTTTCATGCACAGATGGAATATCGCCTTTGTCTCCAAACCCTCCAATCTCCAGATCCCTATGATCGGTGATCTCGCCTACAACGCGGGCTATCTCGCCATCGACCGGGAGAATGACCGCGCGGCGCTCAAGACCATCCTGACCGCCGCCGATTACATGAAGCGGGATCTCTGCTCCATCGGCATCTATCCCGAGGGCACCCGCAGCAGGACCGGAGAGCTGCAGCCCTTCCACGCGGGCTCCTTCAAGACCGCCCAGCGGGCAAGCGTGCCGCTGGCGATCGCCTGTGTGCGCGGCACCGAAAAGGTCAAAAATCGGCTGTTTCTGCGGCCTACCGACGTGCATCTGGATATTCTTGAGCTGATCCCGGTCGAAAAGGTCAAGGCCATGAGCACGGCGGAGCTGTCCGAGTATGCCCGCGGACGCATCGAGGAGGGACTGAGGCAATGAAAAAGGTAGCGCTTGTGACAGGCTCCTCCCGCGGTATCGGCGCCGCCATCGCGGAAGCACTGAGCCGGGCGGGTTACGCCGTGTGCATCAACTACATCGAACGCGCCGACAAGGCCGAAGCGCTTGCCGAACGGCTCAGAGCCGAGGGCGGCGAGGTCATCGTGCAGCAGTGCGACGTGGCAGACCGTGAGGCCGTGTGGGCCATGGTGCGGCGCATCGAGCGGGAACTGGGGCCGGTGACCCTGCTCGTGAACAACGCGGGCATCGCCAAGCAGCAGCAGTTTCAGGACATCGAAGAGGAAACTTGGCAGCGGCTCTACGCCGTGAACGTGGGCGGCTGCTTCCACTGCAGCCAGGCCGTGCTGGGGAATATGCTGCATGAACACGCCGGCTGCATCGTGAACATCTCTTCGATATGGGGCAGCCACGGCGCAAGCTGTGAGGCCGCCTATTCCTCCACCAAGCACGCCATCATCGGACTGACGCGCTCCCTGTCGGCGGAGCTTTCACTCTCCGGTATCCGCGTCAACTGTGTGGCGCCCGGCGTCATCGACACCGACATGGTGCAGGTGCTGGGGAAGGAGACGCTCGAGGAGCTGGCACGCGAGATCCCGCTGGGGAGACTCGGCAGACCCGAGGAGATCGCCCAGATGGTGCTGGCTGTGGCGGAGAACCCGTACATCACAGGTCAGGTCATCACCGTGGACGGCGGATTTTTAAATTGATCTATTTTCCTCTAACCCCTTGATTTTCCCGGGATTTGCTGTAAAATAGAAAAGTCAAAAACTGTGTAATTTCTGGAGGAATGAAACAATGACTTACGAAATGGACATTGCCGGCTTAAAACGTCAGCTGCCTCTCTGCAAGGTGACCGATGATCTGTACATCGGGGCGTTCGTGATGTTCGGCGATGTGGAACTGACGGTGCACTGCGCGGCGGAGCTCTTAAAGCGCGCACCGGAGTATGACTATCTGCTGGCTCCCGAGGCCAAGTCCATCCCCCTGCTGTACGAGATGGCGCGGCAGAGCGGCGCGGACGAGTATTTTCTGGCGCGCAAGGGTCCGAAAGCCTATATGTCAGGCGTGTTCGAGGTCAATGTAAAGTCGATCACCACGATGGGCGTTCAGAAGCTGGTGCTTGACACCGCTGACGCCGAAAAAATCAAGGGCAAGCGCATCTTGATCCTGGACGATGTGATCTCTACCGGCGAGTCTCTGCACGCTACTGAGGAGCTGGTACGTCAGGCCGGCGGCATCGTCGCAGGAAAGATGGCCGTTCTCGCAGAGGGAGATGCGATCAACCGTGACGATATTATTGTTCTCGGCCACCTGCCGCTGTTCAATGCGGACGGAACGGTGAAAGCCTGAACACATAACTATGGGGCTGTGAAAAAACTTCGTTTTTTCACAGCCCCTGCCTTTTCATCGTATGATCTGCCGGATGAGCTTTCGCCGGGACACCGGCTCATCGGAAAGCTCATAGCAATCCCGCAGCATTTTGGCGGCTTGCTGCGCTTTCTCGGCGCTCGAGGCGTAGATCGTGCCGAGGCTCTCGCCCGCGCGCACGGCGTCACCCACCTTCTTAGCCAGCACCACGCCCACGGAGAGGTCGATCTCGCTCTCCTTGGTGACGCGCCCGCCGCCCAGATGCATGGAAATGAGCCCCACCTGCTCGGCGTGAATACGCCTGACATAGCCGGCATTTTCACTCGGCACCTCCAGCGTCACCGCCGCCTGCGGCAGCAGGCTCGGGTCATAGATCGCCGAGGCGTCCCCGCCCTGAGCGCTTACCATCTCGGCAAGCTTCTTGAGGGCGCTGCCGTCCTCAATGGTTTTGAGCAGCTCAAGCTTGGCTTCCTCCATGCTCCAGACCACGCCGGCCTCCGCCATCATGCAGCCGCCCAGCGTCAGGCAGAGCTCCAGCAGCTCGCCCTTCTGCTCTCCGCGCAGCACGGAGAGGGCTTCCCGGACTTCTACGGCGTTGCCCACCGCGTAACCCAGGGGCTGCTCCATATCCGTGATAACCGCCGCGCATTTGCGCCCGGCAAGCCGCCCGACACGCGTCAGGCCGCGGGCCAGGGTCTCGGCCTGCTGCTCGGTCTTCATAAAGGCACCGTCGCCGCATTTGACGTCCAGCACGATCACGTCCGAGCCGCTGGCGAGCTTCTTGGACATGATGGAGGACACGATGAGCGGGATGGAGGGCACGGTACCCGTCACGTCCCGCAGGGCGTAGAGCTTCTTGTCCGCCGGGACAAGATCGGCGGTCTGACCGATGATGGCGATGCCGATGTCGTTGACGTTTTTGAAAAACTGCTGCTCGCTGACGGCGGCGGTGAAGCCGGGAAAGCTCTCCAGCTTGTCGATGGTGCCGCCGGTATGCCCCAGCCCGCGGCCGGACATTTTGGCGATCTTGAGCCCTGCTGCCGCCACCATGGGACAGAGGATCAGACTGGTCTTGTCACCCACGCCGCCGGTCGAGTGCTTGTCCGCCTTGACACCCCGGATGGGACTCAGGTCGATCGTCTCGCCGGAGTGCATCATCGCAAGGGTCATGTCCAGCGTCTCCCGGTCGTCCATACCGCGCAGCAGGATCGCCATGCACATGGCCGACATCTGGTAGTCCGGGATCTCGCCGCGGGTATAGCCCCGGATCATAAACTGAATTTCCTCCGTGCTCAGGCTGCCGCCGTCACGCTTTTTCGCCAACAGGTCGCTCATCTGCATACAAATCACCCTTCCTTTTGTCTCTTTGGTATATTATAATGACCATCGGATGGCGAAATCGATCGAGGATTCGATCGGTTTCGCTGCCAAACGACAAGTTTGGCAGCGAATGACCCAAAGGGTCATTCGCC
>CACZXQ010000023.1 GCA_902785115.1 Oscillospiraceae bacterium
TCATAAAATCATAAAATTGTTCAAAATTTTCCAAAATACGACAGCCCCTTTAGCTTAAAAATTTCTGCCGAGGATCGCATCTGCCACCTGTCCGGCAGCTTCTGAAAAAACTCCCAGGAGCCGCCGCCCCGATCGCTGCGGTGATAGTGCGCCTGCGCCTTCTTCCAGAACCAGCAGAAGATCCTCACCAAGATTCAGACGCTCTACGACGTGGGGCTTGGATATGTGAAGCTTGGGCAGTCGAGCACCACGCTCTCCGGCGGCGAGGCGCAGCGTGTGAAGCTCGCCACTGAACTCAGCAAGCGCAGCACCGGCAGCACGGTCTATGTGCTGGACGAGCCGACCACTGGGCTGCACATTGCGGATGTACACAAGCTGATCGACATTTTAAACCGCCTCACCGACGCAGGCAACACCGTTGTGGTCATTGAGCACAACCTTGATGTCATCAAGGTCGCCGATCACATCATCGACCTCGGCCCCGAGGGCGGCGACGGCGGCGGCGAGCTGGTCTTTGCCGGTACGCCCGAGGACTGCGCGAAATGCGAAGAGAGCTTCACCGGGCAGTTTTTGAAGCCAATGCTGCCGTAAAGGGGAGAAAACAATGGATCAGGACAGCATGACCGAGCTGAACGGTACGGTCGAATCTGTCATCTATAAAAACGAGGAAAACGGCTATACGGTGCTGCGCCTGCGCAATGAAAACGGCGAAACCGTGACCGTGGTGGGCATTTTCCCCTATGCCGCGCAGGGCGAGACCATGCTGCTCACCGGCTCGTGGATGAACCACGCGGTGCACGGGCGGCAGTTCAAGGCCGAGTTTGCCCAGCGCCTCATGCCGACCGATGCCTCCGCCATCTATGAATATCTGGCGGGCGGCTCTGTCAAGGGCGTGGGTCCCGCCACGGCCTCGCTGATCGTGAACCGTTTCGGCGCCAGGAGCCTGGAGGTGATCGAAAACGAGCCGGAGAAGCTCGCGGAGATCAAGGGCGTGAGCCTTGTCAAGGCAAAGCAGATCTCCAAGAGCTTCAGCCAGCAGGCGGGTGTTCGGCGGCTGATGGAGTTTGTGTGCTCCTTCGGGCTGCGCCCGGTGCTCGCAATGCGGATGTACAAGTATTACGGCAGCGACGCGCTCAAGATCTTGCAGGAAAACCCCTATGTTCTCTCCACCATGCACATCGGCGGAAGCTTCTCGGAGGCGGACGCCCTCGCCATGGCCATGGGCATGGACGAGCACAGCCGCAGCCGCGTCAACGCCGCCGTCATCTTTGAGCTGAACCATAACACCGGCAACGGCCATGTGTTTATTCCGCGCGACAAGCTTGCCGCCGCGACGGCGCAGCTCATCGGTGTCGCGCCGCAGGAAGCGGATGAGAGCATCACTGAGCTTGCGGAGGCGGGGCTCGTCATGCAGGACGAGATCGCAAATCTCTCCGCCTGTTATCTGCCGGAGCTGTTTGAGGCTGAGACGGACGCGGCAAAGCGCATCGCGCGTATGTCCGCCCGGCGTTTTCGGGAGGACGCAAACCCCGAGAGCCTGATCGCAAGGCTCGAAAAGCAGCAGCAGATCCATTACGCCGCGCTGCAGCGGCAGACCCTGCAAATGGCGCTGGATAACCAGATCGTCGTCATCACCGGCGGCCCCGGCACCGGCAAAACGACTTCGGTCCGCGCGATCCTCGCCCTGTTTGACGAGATCGGCATCCGCACACTGCTCACCGCCCCGACCGGGCGCGCTGCCAAGCGCATGACGGAGCTCAGCGGCAGGGAGGCCGCCACGGTGCACCGCCTTCTCGGCGCGAAGTTTGACGACGACGGGGAAAAGGTCGTCTTCACAAAGGGCGAGAGCGACCGCCTGGACTGTGACGCGGTGATCCTGGACGAGTGCTCCATGGTGGACATTCTGCTGATGGACGCACTCTTAAAGGCGCTGCCGCCGGATGCGCGGCTCATTCTGGTGGGGGACGCTGATCAGCTTCCCTCCGTCGGGCCGGGCAATGTCTTCTCCGCGATCATTCGCAGCGGCGTCGTGCCCACCGTGCGCCTCACGGAGATTTTCCGTCAGAACGAGGGCAGCCGCATCGTGCAAAACGCCCACCTTATCAACAAGGGCGAGCACCCGAACCTCTCGGAAAACGCGGGGGACTTCTTCCGCCTGAAGCGGCTCGAGGCCGGCAGCACCGTGGACACCATTACGGAGCTCTGTGCCGTGCGCCTGCCGAACAAAATGGGCATCCCGCCCGAGGAGATCCAGGTGCTCTCACCCACGCGAAAAGGGGAGACCGGCACCGTCGCCCTGAACAAACGCCTGCAGGCGGCCTTGAACCCGCCTTCGCCGGAGAAGAAGGAAAAGCTTTTCGGAGACGCGGTTTTCCGCGTGGGCGACCGGGTCATGCAGATCCGCAACAATTACGATATGCTCTGGCGCACGGCGGATAACCGGAAACACGGCACCGGCGTGTATAACGGGGACATCGGGCGGATCGTATCCATGGACATGGACGCGGAGACCTTGACTGTGGACTTTGACGGCAGACTCTCGGAATACGGTTTTGACTCCCTGCTCGAGCTGGAACACGCCTGGGCGATGACTGTGCATAAGGCGCAGGGCAGCGAGTACCGGGCGGTGATCCTCTGCATCACGGCAAACGCCCAGGCGCTGATGACCCGCGACGTGCTGTATACCGCCGTCACCCGTGCCAAAGAGCTTCTCATTCTGGTGGGGGACGACGCCGCGGCTTATCGCATGATCGACAACTTCCGCCAGTCCCGGCGCTACTCGGCGCTGCGTTTGCGCCTGTGCGCACTCAGAGGCATATGAAGATTCTGGATTACCTGATTGATCTGTTTTTCCCGCCGCACTGCTGCTTTTGCCACAATCTGACGCCCAGCGGCGTCAGCGTCTGTGCGCATTGCCGCAAAACGCTGCCGTACACCGATGGCACCGGACAGGAGAGAAAGCTCGAACATATTGAAAAATGCGTATCCCCGCTCTGGTACGAAAACACCGTGCGGGACTCCCTTTTGCGCTATAAATTCCAGTCTGTAAGTGTATATGCACAGATTTATGGGGATTTTATGGCAAAATGTATTGACGAAAACGGAATTTCCTGCGATAGTATCACATGGGTGCCCTTGAGCCGCTGGAGAAAATGGAGACGCGGCTACGACCAGGCGGAGCTGTTGGCGAGAGAGATCAGCCAAAGAACCGGCCTTCCCTGCGCGTGTATGCTGCGCAAGATTCGCAACACCCGCGCCCAGAGCGGGATCCACAGTGCTGACGAGCGGCGGAAAAACGTCAAGGGAAAATACCGCCCCGTGTCCCCGGAATCGATTCGGGAAAGGCGCGTTCTGCTGGTCGATGACATCGTGACCACAGGCTCCACGCTTTCGGAGTGCGCGTCTGTGCTGAAGGCCGCCGGGGCGAAGAGTGTTTGCGCCGTCACCGTGGCGCGGACGCGGAAAGAGAAATGATATGAGGTGAATGACTATGCCCAGCTTTCTGATATTTGAAAAAGATATGGCCATCGACATGGGCACATCGTCCACGCTGCTGTTTGAGCAGGGCAAGGGCGTTGTGGCAAGGGAGCCGACCGTTGTGGCGGTGGATAAGATGAACGGCAAGATCCTGAAGGTGGGGACAGACGCGCAGAAGATGCTGGGCCGCACCCCTGCCAACATCGTTGCCATCCACCCGGTCTCGAACGGGGTCATCTCCGACTATGAGATGGCGGCTCAGATGCAGCGGGAGCTTGTCAGCCGCATCACCTCTTTGAGCCTCTTTAAGCCTCGGGTGCTGGCCTGCGTCCCCAGCAGCATCACCGGTGTGGAAGAGCGCGCGGTCATTGATGCCGCCATTGAGGCCGGCGCCCGCAAGGTCTACCTGCTGGAGACCGCCGTGGCCACCGCGATGGGCGCGGGTGTGGACATCTCCCGCCCGGAGGGGCATCTGATCATCGACATCGGCGGCGGCACGACCGAGATCGCCATCATCGCCTCCGGCGGTGTGGTGGAGTGTGAATCCATCAAGGTCGCCGGCGCAAGCTTTGACGAGGCCATCGTCAAGTATATCCGCCGCAAGCACAATATGCTCATCGGCCTCTCCGCCGCAGAGGAGATCAAGCGCAGCATCGGCTGTGTCCTGCAGCGCCCCGACATGGGCGTGGAGGAAGTGCATGGGCGAAACCTCGCCACCGGCCTGCCCAAGACCATCACGATCAGTGCAAACGAGCTGATCGAAGCCTTCGTGGAGCCAATGAACCGCATCCTCGAAGCGATCCATGCGGTGCTGGAACGCACGCCGCCCGAACTGGTGGGGGATCTGGAGCAAAACGGCATCATCATGTCCGGCGGCGGCAGCCTGATCTATGGCATCGACCGCCTGATCGAGCGCAGTACCGGCATCCGCACGATGGTCGTGGACGACGCCATCTCCTGCGCGGCTTACGGCGCGGGCAAGATGCTCAAGCATCTGGACGAAATGCAGGACGGTATGATGAACTTCTACCGCCGCCGCCAGTTAAAGGGGTAAGAGATGAACATGGACAAGGTCAGAAAGCTCGCGGAGCTGCTGCGCGAACCGGAAAAGGAGCCGCACTGCTCGGCGGTCATCGTGGCGGCCGGCAGCTCCCAGCGCATGGGCAGCGATAAACTCACGGCGGAGCTTTGCGGGCTGCCGGTGCTCGCCCATACGCTCAAGGCTTTTGAGGATTGCACGCTGGTGGATGAGATCATTGTCGTCACCCGCGCCGATCGGATCGAAGAGATCGCGGAGCTTTGCAAAAAATACGGCATCAGCAAGGCTGTCAAGGTTCTCGCGGGCGGCAAGACCCGCGTGGAGTCCGCCCTTGTCGGCGTGAGCGAGGTGCAGCCCCGCTGCGCCCGCATTGCCATCCACGACGGGGCGCGACCTCTTGTGACCACCGAACTCATTGAGCGCACGGTGCGTGCCGCGAAGGAGTATTACGCCGCAGTTCCCGTGATCCCCAGCACGGACACGCTCAAAATCGTGGACGGGAAGGGCTTTGTCACCGGAACCGTGGATCGCGCCAGTACCTTCCGGGTGCAGACGCCACAGGTCTTCAAGGCGGATTTCATCAAGGGCGCGCTCACGAAGGCGATGGAAAAGAATCTACCGCTGACGGACGACTGCTCCGCGATGGAGATGATGGGCGTCAAGACCATGACCCTCCCGGGTGATGAGGACAACATCAAGCTCACCACCCCGCGCGATCTGCTGATCGCCGAGGCAATTCTGAAAGCGAGAGAGGGAATCTGATATGCGGATCGGACACGGCTATGATGTGCATAAGCTCGTTGAGGGGCGCAAGCTCATCCTCGGCGGGGTGGAGATCCCCTGGGAGAAGGGGCTTCTCGGCCATTCGGACGCGGATGTGCTGACCCATGCGCTGATGGACGCGCTTCTGGGCGCGGCGGCGCTGGGGGACATCGGCCACCTTTTTCCCGATAACGACCCGGCCTATGAGGGCGCGGACAGCGTAAAGCTTCTGGAGCGTGTGACGGCGGTGCTTGCGGAACACGGTTACCGCGTCGGCAATGTGGACGTGACGGTGATCGCCCAGCGCCCGAAGCTTGCGCCCTACATCACGAAGATGCGGGAGAGGCTTGCGCAGGCCATGGGCGTGGAGCTGAGCCGTGTCAGCGTCAAGGCCACCACCGAGGAAGGGCTGGGCTTTTCCGGCGAAGGACTCGGTATTGCCGCCCACGCTGTGGCACTGATCGAAGAGAAATAGCGGCCAGCGGTCAGTGAAACAAGGACATATCGTGCGCATAGGATGGACTGAATCCGTGCACGCAGCAAAAGCCGTCGGGTTTTCCGACGGTTTTTTGCTGTATGCGGAAGAAATGGGGGAGCATCCTATGACGCAATATCTGATCACATTTCGCACGCTGACACAGGCGCAGCGTGCCGCCCGCGTGCTGGAGCGGGCGGGCTATACAGTCACGATTCGCCGGGCGCCGGCAAAGCTCAGCGTGAGCGGCTGCGGCTACGCCATCGCTTTGAGAAAGCAGGTCACACAGGCCGCGCAGTTCCTGAAGGAACGCGACCTCTGGACGGGAAAGCTGTTTCGTCTGGAGGAGGACGGTGAATATCGGGAGGTGCTGCCATGATCTATCTGGATTCTGCCGCCACCTCGCTGATAAAGCCCGCCGCGGTCGAGCGCGCGGTGCTGCATGCCATGCGAACGATGGCAAGCCCCGGTCGTGGCGGCTACGAGGCGAGCAGCCGCGCAGCCGAGACGGTTTACGCCTGCCGTGAGGCGGCAGCGGCGCTATTTCATGTGCCGGATCCATCCAGGGTCGTGTTTACGATGAATGCAACGCACGGGCTGAATCTCGCCGTGCATTCCCTGATAAAGCCCGGGACGAGGGTTGTGATCTCCGGTTTTGAGCACAATGCGGTCACCCGCCCGCTCCACGCCGTGAAGGCGGACGTTCGCATTGCGGGAAGAAAGCTTTTCGACCCGGAGGAGCTGCTCTCCGCCTGGGATGAGGCACTGAGGGACGCCGAGGTCGCGGTCTGTACCCAGGTGTCAAACGTGTTCGGCTATATCCTGCCGATGGATGAGATCGCGTCGCTCTGCCGACGGCACGGCGTCAAGCTGATCGTGGACGCGTCCCAGGCGGCGGGAGCGCTGCCGGTGGAGATGGAGAAGTGGCAGGCGGCCTTCATTGCCATGCCGGGTCACAAGGGACTTTTCGGCCCGCAGGGAACGGGAATTCTGCTCTGTGGTGAGGACGGGGAGCCGCTGCTGACAGGTGGCAGCGGCGCAGAGAGCCGATTGCAGACCATGCCCGCGGCTCTGCCGGAACATCTGGAGGCGGGGACGCAGAATGTCTGCGGCATCGCGGGGCTTCTGTCGGGCATCCGATATGTTGCGCAGAAGGGGACGGAGAACATTCTCTCCCATGAGCGAAAGCTGCTGGAGACAGCGATTGCGTCGCTTCAAAACAGCGCTCTGGAGCTGTTTTGCGGCGAGGGCGCTCTGCAGAGCGGGGTTTTGAGCCTGCGCGCACCAGGGATCGACAGTGAGGAGCTGGCATTTCGTCTGGCAGAAAAGGGCGTATGCGTCCGCGCTGGGCTTCACTGTGCGCCGCTTGCCCATGAGAGCGCCGGAACGCTTGAAGGCGGGACGCTTCGCATGAGCTTTTCGCCGTTTTTGACCGAGCGGGAAGTGAAAACGACATGTGCACTTCTGTTGGATGTCGCAAGAAATTAAGGCTTGATCGCGGCTCAGCAATTGACATTGCCGGTTTCCTTGGGTATAATGATGTAATCAAAAGTATGTCTCGAAGTATGCACAAAAGCAAAATGGAGAAAAGCGTATGGAACTCATTCGCAGCGCGTTGACCAGAGCTTTGAATATCATGGCGGCGATGGGGATCGCGGACATTCTCGATATTCTGATCGTCGCCTTCATCATCTATCGGGTCATCGGCTTTGTCCGGAGAACCAATTCCTATAACCTCGCCAAGGGGATCATCGTGCTGCTGGTCGCGCTGGTGCTGAGCTATCTGTTCGACCTGCGCATGATCTATTTCCTGCTCTCCCACGCGCTGGAGATCGGCCTGCTTGCACTGGTGGTGCTGTTCCAGCCGGAGCTTCGCCGACTGCTGGAGCGCATGGGGCGCAGCTTTTCCGCCACGCGAACCAGCTCCACTCCAGAGATGGAGACCGCCATCGCGGAGACGGTGCAGGCCTGTGTGGAGATGTCTGCCTCCCGTACCGGGGCGCTGATCATCTTCCAGCGCAGCGTGAGCCTGACAAGTATCATGGCCACCGGCACCATCGTGAACGCGGATGTGTCGGCGGAGCTGTTGAAGAACATGTTTTTCAACAAGGCGCCGCTGCATGACGGCGCGGCCATCATCCGGGACGCGCGGCTCGCCGCTGCAGGCTGTGTGCTGCCCCTCACGGCGCAGACCAATCTCAGCAAGGAGCTCGGCATGCGCCATCGCGCGGGCATCGGCCTTTCCGAACAGTCGGACGCACTGGTCATCATTGTGTCGGAGGAGTCCGGCGCCATCTCCGTCGCGCTGGACGGCGCGCTCAAGCGGCATCTGAACGGCAAGAAGCTGGACGAGATTTTGCATCAGGAGCTGATCGTACAGGAAGCGGACAAGAACGGCTGGCAGCGCTTGGCCGACAGCGTGAAGGGACTTTTACAGGTGAACAGCCATGAATAAGAAAAATCCACTTCGTCGTATTTTCGATAACCGCATCTTCTGGGCGATCGTGTCGCTGTTGGCGTCTCTTGCGATCTGGACCTACGTCACCAGCGCGGACACCAGCGACTTTACGCAGACCTTCCGCAATGTACGCCTGGAGCTGATCGGGGAGGATACGCTGCGCGCATCCAGAAATCTCGCGGTAACGGATCTGGATCTGAGCAGCGTTACCGTCGTGATCGCGGGGCCGCGCCGCATTGTAAACCCGATGGATTCTGACGATCTGGTTGCTCAGGTGGATGTGAGCAAGCTCACTACGGCGGCCTACACCTCGCTCAAATACGATGTCGTATACCCCAGCGGCGTCAACGAACGGGAGCTGACGGTGGAGCGCAAAACGCCGGAGTATGTGAATTTCAACGTCTCCCTCCTGACAACAAAGGAGGTTCCGGTGCGCGGCGGCTTCGAGGGCAGATCGGCGGACGGCTTTACGGCGGAGTCCCCGGTGTTTGAACCGGCGCTCATCACCGTGACCGGGCCGGAAGCCTATCTCAAAAATGTCGATCACGCATGGATCACCTTCGGCAAGGATATGGAGGTGTCCAGCACCTATTCCACCGACGTGGGCTTTACCCTTGAGGACGCGGACGGCAACCCCTGCTCGACGGAGTATCTGAGCTGCTCGCAGGATACTGTGCGGGCAACGCTTCCCATCAAAGCCATCAAGAACGTACCGCTGACAGTGAACCTCATCTACGGCTCAGGCGCCAACGAGAACAATACCATCGTCACCGTCTCCCCGAGTTACCTGACGCTGACAGGCGATTCCGCCATCCTCTCCGGCATGAACCAGATCGTGCTGGCGACGGTGGATCTGACGGACTTCAGCACCACCTTTACGGATGAATACAGCATCCCGCTGGATAACACCCTCAAGAACCTCACCGGCCTTTCGACGGCGGAGGTTGCGATCGAAGTCGTGGGACTGGAGACCAAGACCTATCATGTGAAGAACATCACATACGTCAATGCCCCCCAGTCTTCGGAGGTGGAGGTGATCGCGGAGAGCGTGGATGTACGGATCCGCGGCACGGAGGAGCAGCTCAATCAGCTCCAGGCCGAGAACATCACGCTGGTGGCGGATCTGACGGACTACGGCGAGTCGCTCGGCTCCTACCTGGTGCCGGTGCGCGTCCGGGTGGACGGCTTTACGGACGTGGGCGCTGTGGGCGACTATTCGATCTCCCTTGAAATCAGAAAGGTGGAGACAAAGGAATGACACAGGAAGCAGTCGTGACCAAGCTTCTGCCCAATCAGATGGCAGAGGTTGCCGTCGCGCGTAACACCGCCTGCGGCGGAAGCTGCGGAAGCTGTGAAAGCTGCATCTTCCAGGGAGAGATCAAGACCGTGGCCCGCAATCTCATTGACGCGAGACCCGGGCAGAAGGTTGTCATTGCCAGCAAGTCCTCCAGCGTTTTCGGCGCGGCGGCGCTTGTGTACGTGATGCCCATCGTGCTCTTTATCCTGGGCTATGCCCTTGCGTATCTGCTGGGCGCGAGCGAGGGACTCTGCGTGGCAGTGAGCTTTGCCGCGCTGATCCTCAGCGGCGTGATCCTGGTACTGAGCCAGAGACATAAGAAAAACCAACAAGCCTTCACCTTTGATATTATTCGGTGAAGGGGGAGGAACTATGATTAAAAGCATGACCGGCTACGGCAGCGCCAAGGGCACTGTCGAGGGTCTGGAAATCACCGTAGAGCTCAAGAGCGTCAACAATCGCTATCTCGATACCTCTGTGCGCCTGCCGAGAAGCTTTCTCTTTGCGGAGGAGGCGGTCAAGTCCTGCGTGCAAAAGCACATCAGCCGCGGCAAGGTGGACGTGTTCGTGTCTGTCAACAGCGCAAACGCCGGGGATATGGCGGTACAGGTGAACGAGGCGCTGCTGAAGGGCTATGTGGAGGCCATTCGGCACATTGCCGAAGAGTATGGCCTGCATGACGATCTGAGCGCTATGAACGTGGCGCGCTTTCCCGATGTGCTGAGCGTGGAGAAGAAGGATCTGGACGCGGAGGCCATCTCCGCGGGGCTGACCGGGATCGTGGAGGAAGCCCTCTGCGATTTCGATTCCATGCGTCTGCGTGAGGGCGAAAAGCTGCGGGACGATGTGCTGAGCCGGCTTGAGACCATCAACAGGCTGGTCTGCACGGTGGAGGAAAAATCGCCCGAGACCGTGGCGGCCTACCGCAAGCGGCTCGAAACCAAGATGGCGGAGGTGCTGGGCACCGCCGGGATCGACGAGAGCCGCATCCTCACCGAAGCCGCCGTTTTTGCCGATCACATTGCCGTGGACGAGGAGACGGTGCGCCTGAGAAGCCACATGGCGCAGCTTCGCACGATGATCGGCGGCAATTCTCCCACCGGGCGCAAAATCGACTTTCTGGTGCAGGAATTTAACCGTGAGGCCAACACCATCGGCTCCAAGTGCCAGAACTCGGAGATTGCCCATGTGGTGGTGGATCTGAAATCCGAGATCGAGAAGATCCGCGAGCAGATCCAGAACATCGAATAAGGAGGAGCCATGAAGCTGATTGCCATCGGTTTCGGAAACCTGGTGAGCGCGGAACGCATCGTCTCCGTTGTCTCGCCGGAGTCGGCTCCCATCAAACGGATGATCCAGGACGTGCGGGAGAAGGGCGCGTTGATCGACGCCTCCTTTGGCCGCAGTACCAAATCCGTTCTCATTATGGACAGCGGCCATGTGATCCTCTCCGCCCTGCCGACGGAGACCCTGGCTGCGCGTCTGGAAGGAAAAGAAGGAGAAGAGAAGACAGATGCCTGAAAGAGGAAGATTGATCGTGATCTCCGGCCCCTCCGGAGCGGGGAAGAGCACCGTCGTGTTCAAGGCCATCGAAGGGCGCACGGATTTCTGCTTTTCCACCTCTGTCACCACGCGCAAGCCCCGTCCCGGCGAAGTGGACGGACGGGAGTATTTCTTCATTGACCGTGCGCGCTATGACGAGATGGTGCGGCAGGACGAGCTGCTGGAGCACGCCGAGTATGTCTCGAACGGCTACGGCACGCCGAGAGCTTATGTCGAGCAGAAGCTCAGCGAGGGCATGAATGTGGTGCTGGATATCGAGATCCAGGGCGCCCGCCAGGTGCGGGAGAAGATGCCGGATGCGGTGATGATTTTTGTGATTCCGCCCTCCATGGAGGAGCTGCGCCGCCGCCTTGTCAGCCGCGGCACGGAGAGCCTTGAGGTCATCGAAGGCAGAATCCGGCGGGCAAAGCAGGAATACGCCGAGGCGGATTTCTACGATTACCTGATTGTAAACGACGATGCGGACAGGGCAGCCGCCGATTTTGCCGCAATCGTAAGAGCAGAGCACCTTCGCGCGAAGGATCGCCTGCAGCTTTTGAACGGAGGACATCTCTAAAAAACTACTGCCCGGCGCTGCACCGGATCTTTTGCCCCAGCTTTTTGTGTAAAAAACTTGAAATACACAAAGTATTTCTGCGCTTTTTGCACTTCAATCTGAGACAAAATCTCTCGACGCATCACCAGACCTGAGTTTTTAGAGCTTCCCTGTATAAATTACCGCTTTCAAGCGGATGAAATGGAGAAGAACGATCATGATGCTTTATCCCCCTGTTGCAGAACTTGTTGACAAAGTCGGCAGCCGTTACCAGCTTGTGAACCTGGTGGCTCGCCGCGCCCGCGTCCTCTCGGCCGAGTCTGAGGAGAAGCAGATCCCCATGGAGCGCAAGCCCGTCTCCTCTGCCATCGACGAGGTCTATACCGGCAAGCTCTCCATCAAGTAAACGCTTTTCATGCCCATGCTGGTTGCAAAAATCGCGGTTTCCGCCGCCACATATTGGATCGATCGTCCCTATGACTATCTGGTTCCGGAGACGCTGGCGGATCGCGCGAAGCCGGGGATGCGGGTGTATGTACCCTTTTCCCGGGGCAACCGGCGCAGCGAGGGCATCATCCTTGCGCTGGGCGACCACAGCGAGTATGAGCAGCTCAAACCCATAGAATTGCTGCTCGACGAGGAGCCTGTGCTGGATGAAGAGCAGATCAAGCTGGCGCTTTTCATGCGGGAACGCTTTTTCTGCACCGTGTATGATGCGGTGAAGGCGATCCTCCCCGCGGGACTCTGGTTTACGGACGAGGGCGAAAAGCGCGTCCATGATAAGACTGTGGAGATGGTGCGACTTGCGATCGCGCCGGAGGACGCGGCCGGGATCGCCGCACAGAAACGGATGCGAGCCAAACAACAGGCAAACCTGCTGGAGCTTTTGTGCTCCTTCCCGGCGCTGCCGGTGCGCGAGCTTTTGCAGCACAGCGGCGCGAAGCGGCAGAGTCTGAAGGCGCTGATAAATGAACAGCTTGTGGAGCTCTATTCTCAGGAGGTCTACCGCCGCCCCGATGTCCACATCGGAGAGACGGCACCGCTTCCCCTGCTCAATGCCGAGCAGCAGAAGGCCTTTGATGGGATCAGCGCCCTGACCTCCAAAGGCGAGGCCGGGGCTGCGCTGCTTTTCGGCGTGACCGGCAGCGGCAAGACAAGCGTGTATATCCACCTGATCGCCGAGGAACTCAAGCGCGGGCGCTCTGCCATCCTGCTGGTACCGGAGATCGCGCTGACACCCCAGATGCTGCACACCTTTTCCTCCCACTTCGGCAATGAGGTCGCCGTGCTGCACTCCAGCCTCTCCACCGGGGAGCGCTACGATGAGTGGAAGCGCGTGCGCGCGGGGAAGGCAAGGCTTGTCATCGGCACGAGAAGCGCTGTTTTTGCGCCATGCCGGAGCCTTGGACTCGTCATCATCGACGAGGAACAGGAAGAAACCTACAAATCCGAGAACACACCCCGTTACAACGCGCGGGACATTGCAAAATACCGCTGCGCAAGGGCGAAATGCCTGCTGGTGCTGGGCTCTGCCACGCCGGACATTGTGAGCCGCTATGCGGCGCAGACCGGGCGCTATGCCTATTTCCGCCTGGATACCCGCTATAATGAGAAGCAGCTGCCCGCTGTTCAAATCGTCGACATGAAGCGGGAACTCCGGAACGGAAACGGCGGCAGCATCAGTTCCTTTCTGCGCGAGGAGATCGCGCAGAACATCGAGCGCGGCGAGCAGAGCATTCTGTTCATCAACCGGCGCGGCGCCCATAAGCTTGTAAGCTGCGGGGATTGCGGCTATACCTATCGCTGCCCGCGCTGCAGTGTGTCGCTGACCTATCACAGCGCGAACAATCGCCTGATCTGTCATTACTGCGCATACTCCCGGCGGGTGGACGAAAGCTGCCCCGACTGTGGAGGAACCCTCAAGTACATCGGCGTGGGCACGCAGATGGTGGAGACCGAGCTGCACGAGCTTTTCCCACAGATCGAGATCATGCGCATGGACACCGATATCGTGACCCCGGCGGGTTCGCATGAGGCGCTGTTTGCGCGTTTCCGGGAGGAAAACATTCCCGTTATGGTGGGCACGCAGATGGTCACCAAGGGTCTGAACTTTGAGAATGTGACGCTGGTGGGCGTCATTTCCGCCGATCAGAGCCTTTACGCCGGAGACTACCGGGCGGGGGAGCGCAGCTTCTCGCTCATCACCCAGGTGGTGGGCCGCAGCGGGCGCGGGCAAAAACCCGGGCGCGCCGTGATTCAGACCTTTACCCCCGAGAACGAGACCATTCAGCAGGCAGCGCGCCAGGACTATGACGCCTTTTTCGCGTCTGAGCTTTCCCTGCGCAGACTGCAGAATTCGCCGCCTTTTCGGGACATTCTGACCCTGACTGCTTCCGGGCTGGATGAGCGCCTTGTGGTGCAGACCTGCCGCTATGCGCGAGAGCGCCTGGCGCAGCTTCTCGGCGCGGAAACGGAGCTTCTCGGGCCGACTCCGATGGCTGTGGTGCGCGTCAACAACCGCTTCCGCTACCGCGTGATCGTAAACGGGAAGAATAACGCCGCTACCCGGGCAGCCCTCTCACAGACCGTGTGCGAGTGCAATACGGACAAGCGATTTCGCGGCGTTTCGGTTTACGCCGACAACGATCCTATGGATTAAATTTAAGATAGAGAGTGTGAACATTATGGCACTTCGGAATATTCTGACCAAAGAACAGCCCCTGCTGTATAAAAAGAGCCGCCCGGTGACGGACTTCAATCCACGCCTCCACCAGCTGCTGGACGATATGCGCGAGACGCTGATGCAGGCGGACGGTGTCGGCCTGGCTGCGCCCCAGGTGGGCGTTCTGCGCCGCGCGGTGCTCGTGATGGAAACCAACGTCCCCGAGGGCGAGGAGGAGTATGTCATTGAGCTGATCAACCCCGAGATCGTGGAGAGCTCCGGCGAGCAGGACGGCGCAGAGGGCTGCTTGAGCGTTCCGGGGGAGTACGGCCTTGTCAAGCGCCCCATGACTGTGAAGGTCAGGGCGCAGGATCGCAACGGCAATCCCTTCGAGGTGGAGGGTACGGGACTCACTGCCCGCTGCTTCTGCCATGAGATCGACCATCTGGAGGGGATCGTCTTCACCTCCAAGGCAGATCGTATGCTCAGCGAGGAAGAGATGCAGGCTGCGGCGGAAGCGAAAAAATAAGGAGCAGTATGCGAATTGTTTTCATGGGGACGCCGGATTTTGCGGCGGCCTCGCTTAAAAAGCTGCTGGAGGAGCAGTTTGAAGTCGTCGGCGTATTTACCCAGCCGGATAAGCCGAAGGGACGCGGGATGGAGCTGCAGTTTTCCCCGGTGAAGGAAGTGGCGCTCCAGGCGGAGCTTCCGGTGTTCCAGCCGGAGAAAATGCGGGATGGCACCGCGTTTCGACAGCTTGAGAGTCTGAAACCGGATATTCTGGTGGTGGTGGCCTACGGGCGCATTTTGCCCGACGAGATGCTGGCGCTGCCGAAATACGGCGCGATCAACGTGCACGGCTCGCTGCTGCCGAAGTATCGCGGTGCGTCGCCGATTCAGGCGGCGGTTCTGAACGGCGACACCGTCACAGGTGTGACGACCATGTACCTTGCCCACGACATGGACAGCGGTGACATCATCTACACTGCAGAAACCCCGGTGGGCGAGTTTGAAACCTCGGGTGAGCTTTTCGAGCGGCTGATGGTCATGGGCGCTGAGCTTCTCACAAAGACCCTGCGGGACATCGAAGCCGGCACCGCGCCGCGCACACCCCAGGATCACGGCAAGGCAAGCTATGTGAAGATGCTGGATAAATCCGACTGCCCGATCGACTGGAGCCGGACGCCCAGGGAAATCGTCAAGCACATCTATGGCCTGCAGCCTTGGCCGGTCGCCACGATGGTGCTTGAAGGCGCGGTCTACCGCGTTTTTGCCGCCGCCTATACAGAGCATCGCACCGCCCTTGCGCCCGGCAAAGTCGTCGCCGCCGGGAAGGATGGCCTGGAGATCGCCTGCGCCGGCGGGGAAACCCTGCTTATCACTGAGCTGCAGGCGCCCGGTAAGAAGCGTATGAAGGCCGCGGATTTTCTGCGCGGTCACGTGATCAGGGTGGATGGCTGATGGCGCATCAGGCGAGACAGGCGGCGCTGGAGGCTTTGCGCCGCTGCCGAAGAGACGGCGCGTGGTCTGCCCAGGCGATGGATGCCGCCATTAAGAAATACGATCTTGACCGGCGGGACGCCGCCCTGGCTTCTCGCCTGGTGCTCAGCGTTCTGCAGAACGGCGAGTACCTTGATTATTATGTAAACTTATTTTGCGACAAGCCCATCGAACCCGGCCTTCTGGAGCTGCTGCGCCTCGGCGCATCACAGCTTCTGCTTACGGATCGGATCCCTGCCCACGCGGCGGTGGGGGAGACCGTGGCGCTTTGCCGCGCAAACGGCTATTCGAGAGCCGCGGGACTTTGCAACGCAGTCCTGCGGAGACTTGCGGAGAATCGGGAGCATCTGCCGGGGATTCCCGGCAAGGGGACAGCGGAGTATCTGCATCTGCGTTACAGCCATCCGAAGTGGCTTGCAGAACGAATCGTAAACGAGCATGATTACGCCTTTGCGGAGGCGTTTTTTCAAAAGAACAACGAGCCCGCGCCGCTGACGATTCAGGTGAACACGCTGAAGGTGAGCGCGGAGGACTATGGCAGAGCCTTGGCGCGCCAGGAGATCGGCTTTGAAGCCGAAGCGGCGCTTCCCGGCTGTTTTACACTGCCAGGCGGCAGCGTGACGGCGCTGCCCGGTTTTGCGGAGGGGCTTTTCTATGTGCAGGACAAGGCCGCCCGCGCCGCTGTGGAGATTGCAGCGCCCGAAAAGGGAATGCGTGTGCTGGACGCCTGCGCCGCACCCGGCGGCAAGAGCTTTGCCGCCGCACTTCGTATGGCGGACGAGGGGAGCATCCTCTCAAGAGACCTGCAGGAGAAAAAGTGCGCCCGTATCCGGGAAGGCGCGGAACGGCTTGGACTCAACTGCATCGAGACCCAAGCGGCGGACGCCAGAGTTTTTCAGCCGGAGCTGGAGAATGCTTTTGATCTGGTGATGGCGGATGTGCCCTGTTCCGGCCTCGGCGTGATCGGCAAACGCCCGGAGATCCGCCAAAAGCGGGAAGAGGAGATCGCGGCGCTGCCTGCCATTCAGGCGGCGATCTTAGAGAACGTCTCACACTATGTGAGACCCGGCGGCGTTCTGCTGTATTCCACTTGTACCGTGTTAAACGCGGAAAATTCAGAGCAGATCCACACTTTTTTGCAGAACAATCCGAACTTTCAAGCGGAGAATTTTCAGCTTGGAAGCTTTACGAGCCAAAACGGCTGCTATACCTTCTGGCCGCACATCGACGGGACGGACGGTTTTTTTGTCTGCAAGCTGAGAAAGACAAAGTAAGATGGAAAAAGACATTTTATCCATGACGCTTCCCGAGATCGAGGCGGAATTTGCCGCACTGGGGGAGCCGAAATATCGCGCGAAACAGGTGTTTGAATGGCTGGGGCGCGGCGTGCGTGATTTTGAAGGCATGAGCAATCTGCCGAAGGCGCTGCGCGAAAAGCTCAGGGAGAACTATCGTCTCTACGCGCCGAAGGTGCTGAGCAAGCAGGTGTCTCAAATCGACGGCACCATCAAATATCTCTGGGAGCTATATGACGGCAACGCGGTGGAGACTGTGGTCATGAGCTATCAGCACGGCAACACCGTCTGCGTCTCCTGTCAGGTGGGCTGCCGTCAGGGCTGTGCCTTCTGCGCCTCCACGATCGGCGGTCTGGTACGCTCGCTGAATGCCTCCGAGATCCTCGATGAGGTGCTGTTTTCCCAGCTCGATTCCGGGAAAAAGATTTCCAACATCGTCCTCATGGGCATCGGTGAGCCACTGGATAACTTCGATCAGGTCATGCGCTTTCTGGAACTGGTCAACGACCCCATGGGCATGAACATCGGCATGCGGCACATTTCGCTCTCCACCTGCGGCATCATTGAGCGCTTTGACGATCTGGCGGATAGAGACCTGCAGCTTACACTCTCGGTTTCCCTGCACGCGCCGGACGATGAGACGCGCTCCCGCCTCATGCCCGCCAACCGCGGACGCGGCGTGGACAAGCTGATGGAGGCTTGCAAGCGCTACTATGAGCGCACAGGGCGGCGCATTTCCTTTGAATATGCCATGATCGACGGTGTGAACGACACGGAGTATCACGCGCGCCTTCTTGCCAAACGCGCCAAAAGCGTGGGCGCGCATGTGAACCTGATCCCCTTGAACCATGTCGAAGAGCGCGAGTTCAGACCGTCCACCGCGGGCCATATGAAGGCTTTTATCAAGATCCTTGAGGATGAGAACGTGAACGTCACCGTGCGCCGCCGTCTCGGCGGCGACGTGGATGCAAGCTGCGGACAGCTTCGCCGCAAAATGCAGAAGAACCTGTAATGGGAGGTGTCCCACATGAAAAGCTTTGGTCTGACCGACAAAGGCATGGTGCGAAAGGATAACCAGGACAGCTTTATCATTGAGAAGGTCAAAACAAAGGACTGCGTGATCGTCGCGCTGTGTGACGGTATGGGCGGCGCGAAGGCGGGAGGGCTTGCCAGTCAGATCGCCAACCGCGCCTTCGTCTCCTGTGTGTACGGCGCTCTCAACACGCGCAACAATCGTCCCCTGGACTTTGAACAGATGCTGAAGAACGCCTGCAAAGAGGCAAACGGCGTCGCGTATGAATACTCGCAGTTCAGCGAGGAATTCAACGGCATGGGAACAACGATTGTCGGCGGTGTGATAAAGTCCAACGGTGTCGGGCATATTATCAATGTGGGGGACAGCCGGGCTTACCTGATCTCTCGCCTGAACGACAGCATCAGTCAGATCACCCGCGACCATTCGCTGGTGGAGGATCTGCTGGAGTACGGCGTCATTACCCCGGAGCAGGTCAAGACCCATCCGCAGCGCAACGTCATTACCCGCGCGGTGGGAACCGATTCGCAGGTGGAAGCGGATTACTTTAACTTCGAGCTGGGCATTGGGGACGTTCTGCTCCTTTGCTCGGACGGGCTTTCCAATACCCTTACGGATGAGGAGATGCTGGAGCAGGCAAAGCTCCACCGTGACCCGGAAGATCTCTGCCGCGCGCTGATGGATATGGCGCTTTCCCGCGGCGCGCGGGACAATGTGACCGTGGTTGCGGTCAAATGAGCGAGGATTCCCCTTGAAGGAGCATCTATGAGTACTGAAAACTATATCGGCCGCGTGCTGGACGGCCGTTATGAGATACAGAGCATGATCGGGGAGGGCGGCATGGCCGTGGTCTACAAGGCTGTAGATCACCGTCTGAACCGACAGGTAGCGGTCAAAATCATGCGCCAGGAGATGGCAGCGGACGAGGAGTTCCGCCGCCGCTTTCTGCAGGAGGCGCATGCCGTCGCTATGCTCTCAAGCCACAATATCGTCGCTATCTACGACGTCAGCCGCTCCAGCTCCATGGAGTACATAGTCATGGAGCTTGTGGACGGCATCACGCTCAAGCAGTATATGGAGCGCCGTGGCGCGCTTGGCTGGCGGGAGACGCTGCATTTCTCCCGGCAGATCGCCCGCGCCCTCAAGCACGCCCATGAGCGCGGCATCGTCCACCGGGACATTAAGCCGAACAACATCATGCTCCTGAAGGACGGCACCATCAAGGTGGCTGACTTCGGCATCGCGGCGCTGGAGAATGAGGCGGTGGAGAGCAACGGCCAGGCGGTGGGCTCCATCCATTATATTGCGCCTGAGCAGGCGCGCGGCGAAAGCCCCGACGCAAGGAGCGATCTCTATTCCCTCGGCGTCGTCATGTATGAGATGCTCACCGGTGAAAAGCCCTACACGGGCGATACGCTGGGCGAGATCGCTGTCAAGCACATCCTTCAGATCCTTTCTGCCCCAGACAGTCACTTCCTTGTCATACGCATCGAAGATTCCG
>CACZXQ010000024.1 GCA_902785115.1 Oscillospiraceae bacterium
GACGCCGTTTGAAAAAGTCGCCATCGACAACATCAATCTCACGATCCCGCAGGGGCAGTTCGTGGGGCTGCTGGGGCATACCGGCTCCGGCAAATCCACCTTCATTCAGCACCTGAACGCCCTGCTGCAGCCGACTTCGGGTCGGGTGCTGCTGGACGGTGAGGATATCAACCGCGATAAAAAGACCCGCCATGAGGCCAAGCGGCGGGTGGGGCTCGTGTTTCAGTACCCGGAATATCAGCTCTTTGAGGAGACCGTGTTTGCCGACATCGCCTTTGGGCCGAAGAACATGGGTCTGTCGAAGGCAGAGATCGACGAGCGCGTGCGCGAGGCCGCCCACTTCGTGGGCGTGGAGGAGCGCTTCTTTGACTGTTCACCGCTGGAGCTCTCCGGCGGGCAGAAGCGCCGCGTCGCCATCGCGGGCGTCATCGCCATGCGCCCGGGCGTCCTCATCCTGGACGAGCCGACGGCGGGGCTTGATCCCGCGGGCTGCCGCAAGATCCTCGATAACATCTGCCAATACCGCGCCGAGAGCGGCGCGACGGTCATCATCGTGAGCCATAATATGGACGACGCGGCGCGGCTTACCGAGCGGCTGATCGTCTTTGACCACGGTCATGTCGCCATGGACGGGACGCCGGAGGAGGTTTTCTCCCGCCCGCAGGAGCTCATTGATATCGGCCTTGCCGTTCCCCAGTCTACGGCGCTTGCCATGGCGCTCAGGGAAAAGGGCATGGCGCTCGAGGGCGCGATCTTTACCCATGAGCAGCTTCTCGCCGCCGTGAAGCGGGCAAAGGGGGTGGGCGTATGCTGAAGGACATCACGCTCGGCCAGTTTTTCCCCGGCGATACGATCGCCCACCGGCTCGACCCGCGCACGAAGCTGGCGCTGGTGCTTTTGTACATTGTGGCGCTCTTTCAGGCCACCGGCTGGGTCGGCTACGGGCTGGTCGTGCTGGCGACGGCGGTGTGCATGGCGGCGTCCCACATCAGCCCGAAGAATATCTTCAAGGGCTTGAAGCCCATGCTCTTCATCATCGCGCTGACCGCCCTGTTGAACATCTTCTACACCACGGGCACGCCCATCGTCCCCGGCTGGATCATCACCTGGGAAGGGCTGGAGCGCGCGGTGAAGATGATGCTGCGCATCACGCTTCTGATCGCGGGCACCTTTCTGCTGACCTATACCACCAGCCCCATGGCGCTGACCGACGGGCTGGAGCTGCTGATGAACCCGCTCAAGAAGCTGCATGTGCCGGTGCATGAGATGACGATTATGATGTCCATGGCGCTGCGCTTCATCCCCACGCTCATTGAGGAGACGGACAAGATCATGTCCGCCCAGAAAGCGCGCGGCGCGGACTTTGAAAACGGCAGCCTCATCCAGCGTGCCAAGGCGCTGCTGCCGATTCTGGTGCCGCTGTTTGTCTCCGCCTTCCGCAGGGCGGACGAGCTTGCGGTGGCGATGGAGAGCCGCTGCTACCACGGCGGCGAGGGGCGCACCCGCATGAAGCAGCTTCATATGGCGCGGCGGGACTGGATCGCCCTCGTTTGCGGCGTGCTGTTTCTCGCGGCGGTCATCGTGTTGAAGCGATTTGGGCTTTGATGATCCCGCAGGGACGAGCATTGCTCGTCCGGGATTGGGAGAGAATACAGGCGGACGACCAATGCTCGTCCCTGCAATAGAACCGAAAAACAATGAGAAACATTGCCTTACGTCTGAGCTACGACGGCTCGAACTATCACGGCTGGCAGGTGCAGAAAAACGACATGACCGTGGCCGAGACGCTGGAGACCGCGCTCGGGAAGGTCTGCGGCCGCGCGGTGAAGACCGTGGGCTGCGGGCGGACGGACGCGGGCGTGCACGCGCTGCGCTACTGCGCGAATTTCCGCACCGACTGCCGCATCCCCATCGAGCGCATGGCGCTCGCGGTCAATTCCCGGCTCCCGATGGACATTGCCGTGTCCGACGCGGTAGAGGCGCCCGAGGATTTCAACGCCATCGGCTCCTGCATAAAAAAGGAATATATCTATAAAATACACAATAGCAATATTCGGGATCCCTTTCTGCAAAACCGGGTATGCTTTTATCCCCAGGCGCTGAACATGGCCGAGATGCGGGCGGCGGCGAAGGCCTTTGAGGGCACCCACGATTTTCGCGCCGTGCGTAGCGTCGGCACCGAGACGAAGACCACCGTGCGCACGGTGTACTGGTGCCGGGCGGAGAAGCAGGGCGATCTCATCACGGTCTCCATCTGTGCCGACGGCTTTTTGTACAACATGTGCCGGGCGATGGTCGGCACCATGATCTATGCCTCTTACGGAAAACTCCGACCCGAGGAGATCCCCGAGCTGCTGGAAAAGGGCGACCGGCGTCTCACCGGCCCCACCATGCCGCCGCAGGGACTGTATCTCAACCGCATCTGGTACGATGGCGCGGTTGGGGAAATGATGGAAAAGTGACCAGTGATACACAGCATCGACCACTGGCCACGAACCACTGGCCACTTTATTTGTTCACAATTTCATGTTATTCTATTGAACGGTGATTCGCTATGATTCGATTGATGATTGATATTGTTTTGCTGGTGATCGTGGCGCTCTGCACCTGGGGCGGCTATCGGCGGGGGCTCATCGGCGGCGTCGCCGGCATCCTCGCCATCGTGATCGCCCTTTTTGGCGGGAGCCTGCTGTCCTCGGCCTACTCGCACGAGGTCGTGCCCGCGCTCTCACCTTTTGTGGACGGCTACATCAGCTCCCAGCTCACGCGGGACGATGTGCTGGCGGAGATGGGCTACGGCGACAGCACGCTTTCGCTCGAGGATGTGCTGGCGCAGGACCCCTCGCTGCGCTACGACTATGCCTATGAGTGCTTCCGCAACGTCGGCTTCTATGACGATCGGGCGGAGGAGCTGGGCGAATGGACGGTGCGCGTGTCGGATGAGACCGGCATGAACATGCAGAGCGCGGTGATTTCCACCTTGAGCGACACGATCAGCTATGTCGGCGGGCTTGTGATCGCCTTTTTGCTGATTTTGATCGCCCTCGTGGCGATCGCGAACGTGGGAAATCTGTCCTTCCGGCTGCCGAACCTCGAGCTGCTCGATGAGATCGGCGGCGCGGCTATGGGCTTTGTGAAGGGCGTCTTCTACTGCGTGCTGCTGTGCTGGCTTCTGAGCTTCTTCGGCATCCTGATCGGCAAGGATACCCTCGGCAGCACCATGCTTGCCCGCTTCTTCCTGGCCTTCCGCTTTATCACGGGGAACCTGTTATAAATCGCGAATCGTAGGGGCGGCTCTCGCGGCCGCCCGTTCAACATAGTTCCAAGGAGGCAAAATGCAAACAACGCTTTGTACCCGCTGCGGGAAAAACGTGGCGGTGATCTTTATTACCAAGATCGAGGCAGGCCAGACCAAAAACGAGGGGCTGTGCCTCAAGTGCGCCCGCGAGCTGCACATCAAGCCCGTGGACGACGTCATCAATAAAATGGGCATCTCCGACGAGGATCTGGAAAGCCTCTCCGGGGAGATGATGAACGCCCTCGGCGGCGTGGAGGATCTGATGAACGTGGAACCCTCCGACGGCGATGAGGAGGACGACGGCAAAACCGCGACCTTCCCCTTCTTAAACCGCCTCTTCGGCGGCCCGCAGGGGCAGGGGAGCGCCCCGCAGAACGAGCAGCGCCCCCGCAATGACGAGCCGAAGCAGAACGGCAAGCCGCCCAAGCGCAAGTTTCTCGACAACTACTGCATCGACCTGACCGAGCGGGCAAGAGCCGGCAAGCTCGATTCCATGGTCGGGCGCGAGGAGGAGCTGGAGCGGGTCATTCAGATCCTGAACCGCCGCCAGAAGAACAATCCCTGCCTGATCGGTGAGCCGGGCGTCGGCAAGACCGCCATCGCCGAGGGACTGGCGCAGCGCATCGCCATGGGAACGGTGCCCTACAAGCTGCAGAATAAGCAGGTTTTCCTGCTCGATCTGACCGCGCTTGTCGCCGGGACGCAGTTTCGCGGCCAGTTTGAAAGCCGCATGAAGGGACTCATCGAGGAGATCCGCAAAGAGGGCAACATCATCCTCGTCATCGACGAGGTGCACAACATCGTCGGCGCGGGTGACGCCGAGGGCAGCATGAACGCTGCCAACATCCTAAAGCCCGCCCTCTCGCGCGGCGAGATCCAGGTCATCGGCGCCACGACCTTCACCGAGTACCGCAAGCATATCGAGAAGGACTCCGCGCTCGAGCGCCGCTTCCAGCCCGTCACCGTGGGGGAACCCTCCATCGAGGACAGCGTGGCGATCATGAAGGGCATTGCCCACTATTACGAGGAATACCACGGCGTGGAGATCTCCGAGGAGATGTGCCGCGAGGCCGTGATCCTCTCCGAGCGTTACATCACCGACCGCTTCCTGCCCGACAAGGCCATCGACCTGATTGACGAGGCCTGTTCGGACGTAAATCTCAAGGATGAGGGCATCAAGCGCAAAATGATCGCGGAGCGGGATCTGGAGAACATCCGCTTTGAGCGCGAGGCGCTCATGAGCGACAGCAAGGAGACCGATCCCGAGAAGCTCGACCAGCGCTACGCCCGCATTGCCCAGCTCAGAAGCAAGGAGATCCAGCTTGAGCAGGAGCTCAATACGCTGAGCGCCGCCGGACGCCCGAAGCTCACGGTGGATAATCTCGCGCGCATCATCGAGCTTTGGACGAAGATCCCCGCAAGCTCCATCAAGGAGGATGAGCTGGAGCGCCTCGCCAAACTTGACGAGCGCCTCAAGGCGCACATCGTGGGGCAGGATGAGGCGGTCAACGCCGTCTGCGCCGCCATCCGCCGCAGCCGCGTGGGGCTCAAGGTCAAGCGCAAGCCCGTGTCCTTCATTTTCGTGGGCGGCACCGGCGTCGGCAAGACCGAGCTGGTCAAACGCCTCGCCGCGGATATGTTCGACTCGCCCGAGAGCCTCATTCGCCTCGATATGTCCGAGTTTATGGAGAAGTTCTCCGTCTCGCGCATCATCGGCTCGCCCCCGGGCTATGTCGGCTATGACGAGGCCGGGCAACTCACCGAGAAGATCCGCCGCAAGCCCTACTCCGTCGTGCTCTTTGACGAGATCGAGAAGGCGCACCCGGACGTGATGAACATCCTGCTGCAGATCCTCGACGACGGGCGCATCACCGATGCGCAGGGGCGCACGGTGAACTTTGAAAACACCATCATCATCATGACCACGAACGCCGGCTCCAACAACAAGGTCGGCAGCGTCGGCTTCGGCGGCACGCTCAGCGATATGAGCCGCGAGCGCGCCATGAAGGCGCTGGGCGAATTCCTGCGCCCGGAGTTTATCAACCGCGTGGATGAGGTCATCTGCTTTAACCAGCTCACGGAGGAGAACTTCCGCGGCATCGCCGCGCTCATGCTCAGCGAGGTCAGGGATGTTCTTGCGGAAAAGAAGCTCGCGCTCACCTGGGACGAGAGCCTCATTGACTACCTTGTGAAGAAGGGCTACTCCGTCACCTACGGCGCGCGCAACCTCCGCCGTCTTATCCAGAAGGAGATCGAGGACGAGATCGCCGCGGCGCTCATCGAAAAGCGCGGCGAAGGCGTGAAGGAGATCGCCCTCTCCGCTTCTGACGGAAAGGTACAGGTGAACTGTCAATGAGCCGTATCGAGATCATCCGGGGCGACATTACCCAGAGCTGTGTGGACGCCATTGTGAACGCCGCAAACTGCTCCCTTTTGGGCGGCGGCGGGGTAGACGGCGCGATCCACCGCGCGGCGGGGCCGGAGCTGCTGGCCGAGTGCAGAACACTGCACGGCTGTGAGACCGGCAAGGCCAAGATCACGAAGGCTTACCGCCTCCCGGCAAACTACGTCATCCACACGCCCGGCCCCGTCTGGCACGGCGGCGGACATGGGGAAGAGGAGCTGCTGGCCTCCTGCTACCGCTCCTGCCTCGGTCTTGCGAGCGAGAACGGCTGCAAGAGCGTGGATTTTCCCTCCATCAGCACCGGCGTGTACCATTTCCCGCTGGAAAAGGCGGCGAAAATCGCCATCGGCAGTATTGCGGCGTATTTGAACACGCACCCGGAGATCGAGCGCGTGCGCATGGTCTGCTTTGACGCGCGCACCGAGGGCTTCTATCTGGACGCGCTGGAGAAGCTTGCATGAAAACGCTGCTCGTAAGCGCCTGCCTGCTGGGAGAGAAGTGCAAGTATAACGGCCGGGACAATGCCCTGCCCGAAAAGACGCTCGCCGCCCTGCGGGAGCGTTACCGGCTGCTTCCGGTCTGTCCTGAAACGGCGGGAGGTCTCCCGATCCCGCGGGAGCCCGCAGAGAGACAGGGGGAGCGCGTCGTGAGCCGAAGCGGCAGGGACGTGACGGCGCAGTACAGAAGCGGCGCAGCCTTTGCGCTGCGTCTTGCGCGGGAAAACGCCTGTGACACGGCGCTCTTCAAGGAGCGCAGCCCCTCCTGCGGAAGCGGCGAGATCTACGACGGCAGCTTCAGCCATACGGTCATCGCCGGCGACGGCGTGACGGCGGAAGCGCTGAAAAAGGAAGGCGTAGCTGTTCTTGGCGAGAGCAAAGTACAACTGCTTATGTAAAAAAGGGCTGTCTCAAAAGTCCAACAGCGCATGCAGGGGAGGCTATCAGCCTCCCGGCAGCAAAATCAAAATATCTGTAAAAAAATTGGGCGAATCCACTGTTTTGTGCGAATTCGTCCAACTTTTCAGATGTTGATGTTTTCACTGCGCGGGCGGCTAACAAGCCGCCCCTACGGCTGTTCTTCCCGTTTTGAGACAGCCCCTTCGCTATGCCAGCTTCCCGCTGCCGTCGAGATAGATGACCGGCGCCATGCCGGTGATAAGCTGCAGCATCTGCTCCATGGGGACGCTGCTGTCGGCGCGGGTGTAGACGCGGCGCAGTGTGAGCTGCCCGCTGATCCGCCCCGAGACCGCCGTCACCGGCATTTTGGCCTGAATCGCCGCCCTCAGATTGTCACACAGCGCGTCTCCGTTTGCCACTACGCCGAGACGGACGCCGTTGACGTAGACCGCGTCCGCGTTTGCAATGCCCGAGACTCCGTCCAGCAGGGCCGCCGTCAGCGCCTGCGTGTCGTTTTCCGCACGGTGGAAGGAGAGCAGCGCCTGCCGCCGTGTTTCGGGCAGCTTCGCCTCCCAGCGCAGGATCTCGTCCGCGGCCTCCGCCGCCGCGCGCTCTCCCTCGCGCAGGATCGCCGGATCGTAGCTTCCCGGCAGCGTTTCCCCGTTCACCGTGACGCGGTACTGCAGCCGCAGATTCGCCGCAAGCAGCCCTGCCAGCGCCAGCGTAAGCGCAATGACTCGTGTTTTCCGCATCTGACCACCTCCGGCAGTTAACATAATGTATTTCCCGGAAGCCGTCAAGAGCTTCGACAAAAGTAGTGCGGCGTCGCGGTCAAGCCGTTTCACTCTCGCGGCGCGAGGCTTCCAGCACACTGACCTCGTAGGCGGTGCGCTCGATGCTGCCCTCCTCGGTGAGCTTGAGGTAGCGGCGGCTCTGCACCCGACCCCGGATGCGAAGCTTATCGCCCACCTGCCAGCATGACGCCTCCCGCGCAAGCGCGCCCCAGCAGATGCATGGCAGATAGTCCGAGCGCCCGTAGTGCCGGTTTACGGCGACCATCAGATCGCAGATGTCCCGCCCCAGCGGGGTCTGGCGCAGATTCGGCGCCTTGCAGAGCGTGCCGAGCAGGTTCAGCTCGTTTTCATCCTCCCCCTCGCAGAGCAGAAGCTCCTTCGCCCAGGCGGTGATGACGAGCCTCGCCCCTTCGCCCCGGCGGTTGTTGAAGCTGCGCAGCTCTCCGCGCACCAGCAGCTTATCCCCCTCGGCGATGGGAAGCTGCTCCAGCAGCTCCTGCCGCATCAGCACGTTCAGCACATCCGCCGTGCCCGAAAGCCGCAGCACCGACAGCGGAAACTGCCAGAACGCCGCGCCGCGGCTGGAATGGGAGAAAAGGGGACGACCCGCCAGCGTCCCGATCAGAAGAAGAGAATTGTTTTCCGGGATCATATCCATATGTTTGGCTCCTTTTGTGATGATGCTTCAATCTATTCCCGGATGCCACTTGAATATGCCTTGGAAAACAGGTATAATAGCTGCACCAAGAAAAAAAGGAGTATGCCTTATGGATATCAAAGAGATTCTGGAAAAATGCGACCATACTCTCCTGCGCGTCGACTGCACGAGCGAGGAGATCCGCAAGCTCTGCGACCAGGCTGTAAAGTACAATTGCGCCTCCGTCTGCATCCCGCCCTGCCATGTCGCCGGCGCCAAGCGCTATGTGGGCGATAAGATGAAGATCTGCACCGTCATCGGCTTTCCCAACGGCTACAACACCAGCGCCGTCAAGGCCTTTGAGGCGGCCGACGCGGTGAAAAACGGCGCGGATGAGGTCGATATGGTCATCAACCTCTCCATGGTCAAGGACGGCTGCTGGGATCTGGTGGAGAAGGACATCAAGGCCGTGGCCGACGCGGTGCCCGACACGCTCTTAAAGGTCATCATCGAGTGCTGCCTGCTGACCGAGGAGGAGAAGATCAAGATGTGCCAGATCGTCACCAAATGCGGCGCGGAGTACATCAAGACCTCCACCGGCTTCTCCAAGGGCGGCGCCACGCGCGAGGACGTTAAGCTCATGCGTGAGCATTGCCCGAACTTCGTGAAGGTCAAGGCCGCCGGCGGCATCTCTTCTCTGCAGGACGCGGAGGACTTCATCCGTCTCGGCGCGGAGCGTCTCGGCACCAGCCGCATCGTAAAGCTCGCCATGGAGCTGGAGAACGCGGAAGGCGCACCGGACGAGAAGTACTGAGATAGCGTAGGGACGGGCATTGCCCGTCCGTTTCTCGGGCCTGCACTATGACCACGGACGACCAATGGTCGTCCCTACGACTACTCTTCACTAAAAATTCCCTCTTGACAAATCCCCAAATCCCTGCTATATTATCATAGCTAAAACAAAGAAGGTACGGCATCCCCGGCCTCACCCGGCGGCGAATCGTCAGCCCGGGTCAATAAGAGCAACGCCCCCAAGAGGGGAATTACGCTGTTTTTATGCGCGGATGCTGTGCGTCCGCGCTTTATTATTAACCGTCATTTTTCGGAGGTGTTTCCCATCGCAAACGCGGTTCATCAAATCAACGAAGAGATCCTTGACAAGGAAGTGCGCCTGATCGGCGCGGAGGGTGAGCAGCTTGGCATCATGTCTGCCGCCGCGGCTCTGAAAATCGCCGAGGAGCGTGAGCTCGACCTCGTTAAGATCGCTCCGGGCTCCAATCCCCCCGTCTGCAAGATTATGGACTACGGCAAGTTCCGCTTCGAGCAGACCAAAAAGGAGAAGGAAGCCAAGAAGAATCAGCGTGTGATCGAGATCAAGGAGATCCGCATGTCTCCCGGTATCGACACCAATGACTTCAACACCAAGCTGAAAAACGGTCAGAAGTTCCTCACTGACGGGGATCGCGTCAAGGTTTCGGTGCGTTTTCGCGGCCGCGAAATGGCGCACACCGAGATCGGCGCGGAGCTTCTCAAGGACTTCGCGGCCAAGTGCGCGGATATTGCCAATATGGACAAAGCACCCAAGCTTGAGGGCAGAAACATGTCCATGTTCCTCTCCCCCAAGCCCGTCACCCCGGCGAAGAAGCCGGCCAAACCCAAAGAGCCTAAGGCTCCCGAGGTCGAAGGCTAAATACGTAAAGGAGAAATCGTCATGCCCAAACTGAAAACCCACAGCGGTGCCAAGAAGAGATTCAATCTCACCAAGACCGGCAAAGTGAAACGCGCTCACGCGTTCAAGAGCCATATCCTCACCAAGAAGGACACCAAGCGCTGCCGCCGTCTGCGCTCCGAGGCTTATGCCGACGTGACCAACGTAGCTACCATCAAGAAAATGATCCCTTACAAATAAGGGCAGACGGACAATAGGAGGATATACAAATGGCAAGAGTTAAAGGCGCAATGATGACCCGCAAGCACCGGAACAAGGTTCTCGGTCTGGCCAAGGGTTACTGGGGCAACAAGTCCCGTCACTATAAGATGGCAAATGAGCAGCTCATGAAGTCCGGCCGCTATGCTTACGTTGGCCGTAAGCAGAAAAAGCGCGACTTCCGCAAGCTGTGGATCACCCGTATCAGCGCTGGCTGCAAAATGAACGGCATGAACTACTCCAGCTTCATGCACGGCCTCAAGCTCGCCGGGATCGACATGAACCGCAAGATGCTCTCTGAGACTGCGATCCATGATCCCGCCGCCTTCACCGCTCTCTGCGACTGCGCAAAGAACGCCGTCAAGGCTTGATTTCATACGGAAACAGGGGATGTGCAAAGCACGTCCCCTGTTTTCGTATTGAGCGTAGGGGCGAGCATTGCTCGTCCGCCGTCCCCTGTTGGGGACGCTTTTTTCTTTTGTGCGATTTCGCTTCCTTTGCGTTGCAAATCAGACGCGGATAGTGTAAAATCATTTCCAGTATCACCGGAAATATGTTCAGGAGGTTATTCCATGATTCTCGATACCGCGAAATATCTCGGCCCCTGCGCCTGCGGGCGCGATCACGAGCTGCGCACGAAGCTCGTGGTGTGTGAATACGGGGCGCTTGCGAAGTTTGACGACTATATGCGCGACGCCGGGCTCTCCGGCTACCGCACCGTGATCTATGACACGAACACCTACAATCTGCCCGGCATGGTGCACGTGCGCGCCGATCAGGAGATCGTGCTGCAGGCGCAGGGACTGCACAGCGAGAAGGGGCTGATTGAGGACTGCATGAAGCGCTTTGAACGCAAGCCCGACTATGTGGTCGTCGTGGGCGGCGGCACGCTCATGGACTTCGGGCGCTACAGCGCCTGGAAGCTCGGCATCCCCTTTGTCGCCATCCCCACCATCGTCTCCTCCGACGGCTTTACCGCCGACATCTGCTCCATCATCATCGACGGGCAGAAGAAGTCCATCCCCATGCAGGCCGCCGACGCCGTGATCTGCGACATCGGCATCGTGGCGGGCGCGCCGCGTTTTCTGACCATCGCGGGCGTGCAGGACATTATGGCCAAGTGCGTCTCCATCGCTGACTGGAAGATCGCCTCGCTCGTCTCCGGCGAATACTTCTGCCAGCGGGTCTGCGACATGGCGCAGGAGGCGCTGGATCTGATGACGAAGTGCGCTTATGATCTCAAGGCGGGCAAGGAGCCGGACATTGAGACCATGGCCTACACACAGATGCTCTCGGGGCTTACGATGCAGATCCTCTCCAACTCCCGCGCCGCCTCCGGGGCGGAGCATCTGGTCGCGCATCTTGTCGAGATGAAGCCGCGCGGCTTTGAAAACGCCCACGGTCTGCACGGCGAGTGCGTCGGCGTGGGAACGCTGATGGTGGCGCAGGCCTACCACAAGCTGGCAGAGCGCGAGAGCATCGAGGTCAAGCCCTTCACGCCCATCAACGAGGAGTGGGTGCGCTGGGAGTTCGGCGATCTGGCCGACGGCATTTTGAAAGAGAACGCCAACGACGTGCTTGCCACCTTCCCGCCCGAGAACATCAAGGCGCACTGGCAGGAGATCCGGGACATTATCGCCCGGATCCCGAGCTATGAAGAGCTGCTGGAGCTCTACACCGCCATCGGCGCCAAGCACTCTCTGGAGGAACTGGGCATCGACCCGAGCGTCAAAGACAGCTTCCTGGACATTTCCAGCGCGATCCGAAACCGCCTGACACTCGCGAGAATGACGAGACTGATGGCGTGATCGTAGGGGCGGCTATTAGCCGCCCGCCGGGTCGGCGTCAAGTCTGCGGGCGGCATGTTAGCCGCCCCTACGAATGAAAAACGACTGAAAGGAGTTTCCACCATGCAATACATCATGGCGCTCGATCAGGGGACGACCAGCTCCCGCTGCATCCTGTTTGATAAATCCGGCAATATCTGCGCCGTTGTGAATAAAGAATTCCGCCAGATCTTCCCCCAGCCCGGCTGGGTGGAGCATGATGCCGAGGAGATCTGGGACACCACCTATGAGGTTGCCCACGCCGCCATGGCAAAGCTCGACGTCAAGGCCGCCGACATTGCCGCCATCGGCATCACCAACCAGCGCGAGACCACCGTGGTCTGGGACAAGGAGACCGGCGAGCCCATCGCCAACGCCATCGTCTGGCAGTGCCGCCGCACCTCGGACATCATCGACGAGCTGGTAAAAAACGGCCACGGCGATAGGATACGGGAGAAGACCGGCCTTGTACCCGACGCCTACTTCTCCGGCTCCAAGATCCAGTGGCTGCTGGATAACGTGCCCGGGGCGCGCCGCCGCGCCGAAGCGGGTAAGCTTCTCTTCGGCACCATCGACACATGGCTTATCTACAAGCTCACGGGCGGGCGCGTCCATGTGACGGACTACACCAACGCCAGCCGCACCATGCTCTTCAATATCCATACCCTCGAATGGGATGAGGAGCTGCTGAAGCTCCTGCGCATCCCCAAATCCATGCTGCCCGAGGTCAAGCCTTCCTCTTACGTCTACGGCAAGACCGATTTTGAAATGTTTGGCGGCGAGATCCCCATCGCGGGCGCTGCCGGCGACCAGCAGTGCGCCCTTTTCGGTCAGTGCTGCTTTGAGCCGGGCACCATGAAAAACACCTACGGCACCGGCTGCTTTCTGCTGATGAATACCGGCACGGAGCCGGTCACGAGCCGCAACGGCCTTGTCACCACCATCGCCGCCTCCACGGGCAATCAGGTGCAGTACGCCCTCGAGGGCAGCATTTTCGTGGCGGGCGCCGCGATCCAGTGGCTGCGCGACGAGCTGGGCGTGCTGACCTCCGCCAAGGAGAGCCAGTCCTACGCCGTGAAGGTAGCCGACACGGCGGGCGGCTATGTGGTGCCGGCCTTCACCGGTCTCGGTGCGCCGCATTGGAGTCAGCGCGCCCGCGGCTGTGTGGTGGGTCTGACCCGGGGCTTCGGGCGCGCCCACCTCGTGCGCGCAACCCTCGAGAGCCTTGCCTACCAGACCCATGACATCGTCCGCGCTATGGAGCGCGATTCCGGCATCCCCATTGCGGAGCTGAAGGTGGACGGCGGCGCCTCCGCCAACAATTTCCTGATGCAGTTTCAGTCCGACATTGTGGGCTGCGACGTGTACCGCCCCCGCTGCATTGAGACGACCGCCCTCGGCGCGGCCTACCTTGCGGGGCTTGCGGTGGGCTACTGGTCGAGTCTGGAGGACGTGAAGAACAACTGGGCGGTCGATCGCGTGTTCACCGCCGAGATGGACGAAGCAAAGCGCAAACAGCTTCTGCGTGGCTGGTCGAAGGCCGTTAAGTGCGCGCTGCTGTGGGGAGAAGAATAGCTTTGAGTCGTGAGTTTTGAGCTTTGAGAGAATCGGAGCCACAAAGCTTCACATGGAATAAGGTGCATGATGATGGTTAAACTAAGAAATTGCGAACTCTTTCTGTTCGATATGGACGGGACGCTGTATCTGGGCGACAACGTCTATGACGGCGCCGTCGCGCTGATGGAGGATCTGCCGCGGCTGGGGAAGAAGTACATCTACCTCACCAACAACTCCTCCCGCGCGGGCACGGACTACATCACCCGCCTTCGCCGTCTCGGCTTTCTCTGCGAGAGCGAGAACGTCTTTACCTCCGGCATGGCGACCGGTATGTACCTCACGCAGAACTATCCCGGCGCGCGTGTGTATCTCGCGGGCACGAGGGCCTTCTACCGGGAGCTCAAGAGCTACGGCGTTGAGCTTGTAAACGATGAGAACGGGCACACGGCGTGTGACACGGTGGACGTGGTGGTGCAGGGCTTTGACACGGAGCTTGTATACGAGAAGCTCGACCGCGCGGTGCATTTTCTGCGCCGCGGGGCGAAGTTCATCGCCGCCAACCCCGACTGGGTCTGCCCCATGCCCGCAGACGAGGTGCTGCCCGACTGCGGGAGCATCTGCGCCCTGCTGACCGCCTCGAGCGGCGTCAAGCCGGAGTACATCGGCAAGCCCAACCGCAACATGATCGACGTGATCGCCAAAATGACCGGCATCCCCAACGAGAAAATCTGCGCCGTGGGCGACCGGCTCTATACCGACATCGCCGTTGCGCAAAACGCGGGCAGCGTCTCCGTGCTGGTGCTCTCGGGCGAAACCGATCAGCGCATGGTGGACGAGGCCGAACGCAAGCCCGACTATGTGCTGCCCTCGGTGAAGGAGCTGCACGAGATCTTGAAAAGACAGTGAAAAGTGAAGAGTGAAAAGGGAACAGTTGCGGTGTTCGCCCTCGGCGAACGGATGATAATCGTCGCGAAGCGGCACCTTAACGATTCACCATTCTCTATTCACTTATCAAAATGTCTATGGTAAATTCGATCGTACAATATGCAATCCCCATGGCGGCGGCGCTGCTGATTGCGGCCTTTTATCTGGGGCTTCCGGCACTCAAAAGCTGCCCGCTGCCCGCGCCGGGGAAACAAAAGAACCATTGGCGGCTTGACGCGCTTTTGATGGCGCTCATCACCGGGGTCTACGCCGCGGCGGCGTTTCACGATCTGGGCGACACCACGGCGCCGCAGAGCTTTGTGCCCATGGCGGGGCGTGAGGCGGTGTTTACGCTCTCCGAGCATCCGGCGGAGCTGATGCTCTACACCGGCGTCGGCATGGGCGGCTACCGCCTTGAGATCACCGAGGACGGCGAGAACTACGCACCGCTCACGGAGGACTTCACGCAGGATCATGTGGCGGTGCTCAAGTGGCACAGCATCCCCCTTGCCTCTGAGGGCGAGGGAGCGTGCAGCGTGAAGATCGCCTGCACGAATGGCGAGCCCTGGCTGGGGGAAGTCGTCTTTCGCGACAGCGCCGGGCGTGTGATCCCGGCTGAGAGCGCGGACGCCGTCCTCTGCGATGAGCAGGCGCTCTGTCCCGCCGCATACAGCATCGACAATTCCACCTACTTTGACGAAATTTATCACGCGCGCACAGCCTGGGAGCATCTGCACGGCGTCTGGCCTTATGAGATCAGCCACCCGCCGCTCGGCAAGCTGATCTTGAGCCTTGGCATTCAGCTTTTCGGCATGACGCCCTTCGGCTGGCGCTTTTCGGGTACGCTCTTCGGCGTGCTGATGCTGCCGGTGATGTACCTGTTTCTCAAAAAGCTCTTCGGCGGCAGCGCGGTTCCGGCACTGGGCACGCTCGTGTTCGCCGCGGACTTCATGCACTTTGTGCAGACCCGCATCGCCACCATCGACACCTACGGCGTGTTCTTCATCCTACTGATGTACTATTTCATGTACATCTGGCTCTCGGAGGACAGGCTCTGGGCGCTGGCGCTCGCAGGGATCGCGTTCGGTCTCGGCGCTGCCAGCAAGTGGATCTGCATCTATGCCGGCGCGGGGCTCGGCGTGCTGTGGCTTGTACACTGGGGGATGCAATTTGCGAGAGAGGGGAAGGCTGCTTTCTCCCGCTTTGCGAAGAACGCGGTGTTCTGTATGCTGTTTTTCATCGCGATCCCGGGACTCATTTACTACCTGTCCTATCTCCCCTACGGTGAAGCACGAGGAGCCGCGGTTTTCACCCGTGCGTATTGGGACATCGTATGGGAAAACCAGCACTATATGTTCTCCTATCATTCCAGCCTGGTGGCGACCCATCCCTACGCCTCCAAGTGGTACCAGTGGCTGCTGGACATCCGTCCGATCCTCTATTATATGGAGAGCGGCGCAGGCGGGGAGCGCATCCGCATCTCCGCCTTCGTAAACCCGCTGCTCTGCTGGGGCGGGCTGCTGGCGCTCTTTGTGCTGCTGTATATGGCGCTCTTCCGCCGGGATCGCCGGGCGGGCTTCCTGCTGATCGGCTTTCTGGCGCAGCTTCTCCCCTGGGTGTTCATCGACCGGCTCACCTTCGCCTATCACTATTTCCCCAGTGCCGTGTTCCTGGTGCTCGCCCTCGGCTACGTCTTCGCGCTGATGCGGGAAGGACGCAGAAACTGGCTTGTCTACGCAACCGGCTTCACGCTTGCCTGTATGCTTACCTTTGTGCTGTTCTACCCCGAACTCTCGGCGCATCCCATTGAACCGGGTTTTGCGGATCGTATGCTGCGCTGGCTGCCGACCTGGCCGCTCGTCAGATTGCTCCTGTAAGGTCAATGAAGCCGCCCGAAAGGGCGGCTTCATTGACCGTCAGGAGCAGTCTTCCTCTCAGCTTCGAGCCCGCTCTGCCGGGCCTCGAAGCTGTGGAAACGCGGATCGTGTTGTGGCATCATGACGAAAAAATAACCCCATCGGTGTAATTTTCACCGATGGGGTTATTGCGAAAAGCATAAGTGTTCAGTCTGCCCCATACAGGGGGAGTTCAGAGGGGGAACGCCCCTAACTCTTTAGTCCCCCTTAAAGGGGACTGAAGCGTTACAGCGCTGAGAACTACATCCCCAGTCCTGCAATGTGCAGGCAGATGTAGGCGGCGGGGATGGAAAAGAGCAGGCTGTCGGCCCGGTCGAACATCCCGCCGTGGCCGGGGATCAGATTCGAGAAATCCTTCACGCCGATCATGCGCTTGATGAGGCTCTCGGCCAGATCGCCGATCTGCCCGAGCGTCGAGGCGATGAAGCAGGTGGCAAGCGCCGTGGCCAGGTTGACCTCCGGGAACACCGGCAGCAGCCAGAGAACCAGCCCCGCCGCCAGGGAAGCCAACGCACCGCAGATGCAGCCCTCCCAGCTCTTTTTGGGGGAGACCAGGGGCGCGAGCTTGTGTTTGCCGAAGCGGAGACCGCCGAAGAGCGCAAAGCTGTCGCACACCCAGGTGGAGACACAGCCGAAGACCAGCGTCACCAGCCAGATCTCGCTGACGGAGATCATCATCAGCATCCCGAAGAGGAAGCAGGGGTAGGCAAGCCCCGCAAGCGTGTAAAGCGCGCCGCTGCCGCTGACCTTGCTGTGCAGGATGCCGGAGAAGAGCGCGAGAAACACCCCCAGGGTGAAGCAGGCGAGATAGGCCGTCGGGCTTGCGTGACACAGTGCCAGGATCGCCATGGCGACCGTGAACACATACATCACCCAGGCACAGCAGTAAACCTCCAGCTTCTCCAGGTTCCGGCTGAGCTCATAGGCGCACAGAAGCCCTGCCGCGCCGAAAAACAGCACCCGCGTCACATCCGACACAAACACGCATACGCCGGCCAATGCGACCAGCACCACCGCGGAAATCACCCGTTGTTTCATGGCTCCCCCTCTTGCTTCGATTATTTCAAACTATAAGATAACATATTTTTTCCGTTCTCTCAATATGCATACTCTCACGTTGGCGAAAAATTTACATTTTAGTTGTACCGAGGGGAAAGCTGTGATAAGATAAGGCTATCGGAAACACACAAATTTTCAGGGGGAAACGATTATGTACAGCGAAAACAAGATCTGGCTTGCGCAGTCCGATAAGAACCTGTACCTGCTGCCGAGAATGGCAAATCGCCACGGCCTCATCGCCGGCGCGACCGGCACCGGTAAGACCGTTACCATGAAGGTCATGGCCGAGAGCTTTTCCGAGATGGGCGTGCCCGTCTTTCTGGCGGACGTCAAGGGCGATCTGTCCGGCATGTGCCAGCCGGGCGTTCTCAGTGAGGATATGCAGGCGCGTATCGAACGCTTCGGCCTCGGTGAGGGTTTTGCCATGCAGGCCTATCCCACCCGCTTCTGGGATATCTTCGGGGAAAAGGGGCATCCCGTGCGCGTCACCGTTTCTGAGATGGGGCCGACCCTGCTCGGACGGCTGCTGGGGCTTACGGAGATCCAGGCGGGCGTTTTGAACATCGTCTTCAAGGTTGCCGACGAGCACGGGCTTCTGCTGCTCGATCTGAAGGATCTGCGCGCGATGCTCCAGTTTGTGGGCGATAACCGCGCGGAGTTTACCACGATGTACGGCAACGTCTCCGCCGCGAGCATCGGGGCGATCCAGCGCGCGCTCCTCACCTTTGAGAGCGAGGGCGGCGAGCTTTTTTTCGGCGAACCCGCGCTTGACATCCGCGACTGGATGCGCACCGATTTGAGTGGCAGGGGCTATATCAACATCCTCTCCAGCCAGCGCCTGATCCAGAGCCCCACGGTCTATGCTACCTTCCTGCTGTGGATGATGACGGAGCTGTATGAGAAGCTGCCCGAGGTGGGTGATCTCGAAAAGCCCCGCATGATCTTCTTCTTTGACGAGGCGCATCTGCTCTTCGATAACGCCAACAAGGCGCTGGTGCAGAAGATCGTTCAGGTGGTCAAGCTCATCCGCTCCAAGGGCGTGGGCATCTACTTTATCAGCCAGTCTCCCTCCGACATCCCGGGCGACGTACTGGCGCAGCTCTCGAACCGGGTGCAGCATGCCCTGCGCGCCTACACGCCCGCCGAGCAGAAGAGCGTTCGCGCCGCGGCAAAGGCCTTCCGCGTCAATCCCGCCTTTGACACCGAGGAAACCCTGACCGCCCTCGGCGTGGGCGAAGCCATGGTGAGCTTCTTGGATGCTGACGGCATCCCCACCGTGGTGGAGCGCGCCTTCATCCTCCCGCCCCAGAGCAAAATGGGCATGGCCGATGAGGAGAAGCTCAAGTCCCTCATCCTGCTCGACGAGTTCGAGCTCAAGTACCGCGAGAGCGTAGACCGCGAATCCGCTTATGAGGTGCTGCTTGCCGTCAATGAGGAGCTGGAGCGCCGCAAAGCCGAAGCCGCCGCCGAGGCCGAAGCGGAGAAGCAGCGCCTGAAGGAAGAGGCTGCCGCCGAAAAGCAGCGCCTCAAAGAAGAAGCCGCCGCCCAGAAGCAGGCTGAGAGGGAAGCGCTTGCCGCCGAGAAACAGGCGCAGAAGGAAGCCCTCGCCGCCGAGAAGGCCGCCCAGAAGGAGGCGGAGGCGCGCA
>CACZXQ010000025.1 GCA_902785115.1 Oscillospiraceae bacterium
ATGATTCTTTTGGATTCCGTACTGACTTCACGATTATTTCTCGATCTGATATGAAGCGATTGATTAGCCTTACCAAGAAAAAATAGCAGCGTACTACAACCCGCAAACCAGACAAAGAGCCGGAAACCGTTGATTTTACTGCGGTTAGCGGCTCTTTTGCTTTCTTAAACTGTTAAAGATGGGATTATAGCAATTAGCGCTTTGCTTTGCAATATGGTATTCTATCTGCGAGGAAACACAGGAGGAAAGCGATATGCTTGACTGGACGAGCATGAGGGAGTGCATGGCGGACGCCGGCTGCAGCGAGGCGACGATCCGGCGGGCTGCGTGTTTTTATCAAAACGGCAGCGCCGAGGACTTGATCCGCTGTCTGCGTTCCTGCCGCTCGGATGCTTTGGAAGAGATCCACGAAAAACAGAAACAGCTGGATCGGCTGGATACGCTGATCCGTGAAGTAAAAAGGAGATTGCAAAATGAAACTGGAAGCACTGAAACTCACACAGGAATGGGACAAGACCTTCCCCAAGAGCGATAAGGTCGAGCACAGCAAGGTCACGTTTTGTAACCGCTACGGCATCACCCTGGCGGCTGATCTGTATATCCCCAGGGGTGCGGCGGGAAAGCTCCCCGCGATCGCCGTTTCCGGCCCCTTCGGCGCGGTCAAGGAGCAGTGCTCCGGCCTCTACGCCCAGACGATGGCGGAGCGCGGCTTCGTGACCCTGGCCTTTGACCCCTCCTTCACCGGCGAGAGCGGCGGCAATGTCCGCTATATGGCCTCCTCGGACATCAACACCGAGGATTTCATGGCCGCGGTGGACTTTCTCTCTCTGCACGAGCGGGTCGATCCCGAGCGCATCGGCATCATCGGCATCTGCGGCTGGGGCGGTATGGCGCTCAACGCCGCCGCGCTGGATACCCGCGTCAAGGCGACCGTGGCGGCGACCATGTACGACATGACCCGCGTCAACGCCAAGGGCTACTTCGATTCCGCCGACAGCGAGGAGGCGCGCTATCAGGCGAAGGCAGCCATGTGCGCCCAGCGCCTTGCCGATCTGAAGGCGGGCGAATACAAGCTCGGCGGCGGCGTGGTCGATCCGCTGCCGGAGGATGCGCCGTTCTTTGTGAAGGACTATTACGATTATTACAAGACGCCGCGCGGCTACCATGCCCGCTCCCTCAACTCCAACGGCGGCTGGAACGTGATCGGCTGCGAGAGCTTCATCAATCAGCCCATCCTGCGCTACTCCAACGAGATCCGCTCTGCCGTGCTGCTGATCCACGGCGACAAGGCGCACTCCTGCTATTTCAGCCGCGACGCCTATGCCGACATGGTGCGCGACAGCAAATACGCGGACAACAAAGAGCTGATGATCATCCCCGGCGCAGTGCATACCGACCTTTATGACGGCGGCGGCAAGGATGCCATCCCCTTCGACAAGCTTCAAAGCTTCTTTACGACGTATCTGTGCTAAGATGCGGAAGCCCATCCTCTCTCTGATCCTTCTATGCGTGATCGCGGCGCTCTGTATCGGCTGCGGCCGCGTGCAGAATACGGCAGCCGTGCCGGACAGCGAAGCAGAAAGCGAGGAAGCAGAAACGATGCGAATGAAAATTGGCGAGATCGACGTCGAAGTCGCGTGGGAAGACAACGAAGCCGTGGCGGCGCTCAAGGAACTCGCGCGGGAGGGTCTGCGCGTTGAAACATCCCCGTATGGCGGCTTTGAGCAGGTCGGCTCCCTCGGGCAGAGCCTGCCCCGCGAAGACCGCCAGATGACGACAGAGGCCGGTGATATCGTTCTCTATTCCGGAAACCAGCTCGTCGTCTTCTACGGCTCAAATTCCTGGGCCTATACCCGGCTCGGCAGGATCGTGGACAAGTCCGCCTCAGAGCTGCGCGAGCTGCTGGGAAACGGCGGTGCGGTCATCACCTTTACATTGGAATAACATTTGGAGGAACACATGAAGAAAATACTGCTCGTATCGGCAAGCCCCCGGTTAAACAGCAATTCCGAAGCGCTGGCAAAAGCCTTCGCCCGCGGCGCGCAGGAGGCGGGACACGAAACGGAATTGATCTCCCTGCGCGGCAAGACCGTGAACTTCTGCCGCGGCTGCTTCGTATGCCAGGAAAAGCAGCGCTGTGTGATCCGCGACGACGCGGACGCGATCTGCCAAAAGGCGCTGAACGCCGACGTGCTGGCCTTTGCCACGCCGATCTATTACTACGAGATGTCCGGGCAGCTCAAGACGCTGCTTGACCGCCTGAACCCGCTCTTCCCCAGCGACTATGCCTTCCGCGACGTTTATCTGCTGACATCCGCCGCCGAGGACGAGGCGTATGTCCCCGAGCGTGCCGTGAGCGGCGTTGAGGGCTGGATCGCCTGCTTTGAGCGCGCGCGGCTCGCCGGAACCGTATTCATGGGCGGCGTCACCGCAGCCGGTGAAAACCCGGAGCACCCCGCGCTTGACCGGGCATACAGGATGGGAAAAGAAATATAAGCAGAACAAAGGGGCTGTCTCAAAACGGTGAGCGTTGCTGTAGGGGCGGCTATCAGCCGCCCGCGCAGTGAAAACACAATTATAAGAAAAGTTGGGCGAATTCGTAATTTGTGCGAATTCGCCCAACTCTTTGCAGATGCTTCCATGTTACCGCCGGGAGGCTGATAGCCTCCCCTACATTCTCACGCGGACTTTTGAGACAGCCCCTTGTCAGTTTTGTTCGTTTCAGTGTACGGCCGCCAGCTCTTTTTCGGACGCCTTTTCCGCAAGCTTGCGGTAGGTGTCATCCTTCTGCTCGTTGCCGTGCACACCGGCCGGGTGATAAGTATTGACCATCTCCGCCACGACCTTGCGGATGTTTGCCTCATCGTTGGCGTAAGCCGTCTCCATCAGCTTTTCCATGCTGCTCAGAAATGCATCCTCATCAAAGGCAATGGGGCTGCCGATATGGATCAGCTTGTTCTTGGTCTTCTTCATGCCCTCTTCCGCCATCAGCTTCTCTTCATACAGCTTTTCGCCCGGGCGAAGGCCGGTATACTGGATCATAATATCCACATCCGGACGGAAGCCGGAGAGCTTGATGAGATTTCTCGCCAGCGTGTCGATCTTCACGGGGCTTCCCATGTCCAGCACAAAGATCTCGCCCCCATGGGCATAGGTTCCCGCCTGCAGCACGAGACCCACGGCCTCCTGCACCGTCATGAAATAGCGGATCACATCCGGATGCGTCACCGTGACCGGCCCGCCCTTCTCGATCTGCCGCTTAAAGAGCGGTACCACAGAGCCATTGCTGCCCAGAACATTGCCGAAGCGCACCGCCACAAATTCCGTTTTGACCTTTCCCGGCACGAGCTTGTCCTGATCCATGTTCATGGAGAAATCCGCTGCGTGGGTAAAAAGCGGCGGGATCTCACCGGTGCGCCCCTCCCGAACCAGCCGGTCAAAGGATTGCACCACCATCTCGCACAGGCGTTTGGAGGCGCCCATGATGTTGGTGGGATTCACAGCCTTATCCGTGGAGATCAGCACGAAGCGCTTACAGCCATGCCGCATGGCGGCATAGGCCGTCTTATAGGTACCGATGGCATTGTTCTTGATGGATTCGCAGGGGCTGTCCTCCATCAGCGGGACGTGCTTATGTGCCGCGGCGTGATAGACCACATCCGGCCGGTATTTGGCGAACACCTGCTCCAGCCGCTGGCTGTCACGCACGGAGCCGATCAACGTGACCAGATCGAGGCCGGGGTATTTATCCCGCAGCTCCATCTGGATGGCATAGGCGTTGTTTTCGTACACGTCAAAGATGATGAGCTGTTTGGGGCTGTTGCTCGCGATCTGACGGCAGAGCTCGCTGCCGATGGAGCCGCCGCCGCCCGTTACCATGATGGTTTTCCCGCGCAGGAAAGCAGAGATCTCCCCCATATCCGTCGTGATCGGATCGCGACCCAGCAGGTCTTCGATCGCCACGTCCTTCATGGCGCCGACCGTCACCTCGTCATGGGCAAGCTGGTAGATGCTGGGCAACAGCTTCAGCTCACAACTCGATTCATTGCAGATACTCAGGAACTCTCTCGTAACTTCAGGAGAGGCCGAGGGAATCGCGAAGTAGATCTTGTCGATCTTAAACTTCTCTATATTCAGCAAAATATCCTCTCTGCTGCCCACGATGGGAACGCCGTCAATGAAGCGGTTCCACTTGTTGGGATTGTCGTCGATGATGCAGACGATCTTTTCATCCCCGCCGGCCTTCGTCACATCGCGCAGGATCATCTGTCCCGCGGCGCCCGCGCCGATGAGCATCACGCGCTTGATATTGCCCCCGCTCCGTTTCACAAGATAGTCTCGCAGCAGCAGACTGAAGCGATAGACAAATCGGATCCCCGCGACAAAGATAAACTGTATCGTAAAGCCCACCGCGTAGTAAGAGATCGGCATCCGCACATAAAAGAGGAGCGTTGCGAAAACCTGGAAAAGCCCGGTGATCACCGAAGAGGCCAGAACGTACAGCAGCTCGTGAAAGCTGGCAAAACGCCACACGCTGCGATACAGCTTCAGCATCCAGAACACCGCAATGCAGAACACCGTGTAGATAGGCGCAAGACGGTACAGGGAGTTTATATAATCCGGTGGGATTTGTGAGTATTGGAAATCGAACCGAAGAAGAAGGCCAAAATAATACGAGACATTCACGACCACCGCATCATAGGCCAGCAGCAGGGCGCTAATGAAACGCCAATGCTCGAATCGGCCTTTGTGGGAAGGACGGTCCCTCTTCTCCTCCATATTGATATTCTGACTGTTCCTCATTGCATCGACACTCCATATTGCTTAGGCTCATTCACTTTAGCATAGAAATCGGGATCTATCAAGAGATACTTTTGGAGCCATTGCCTTTTGTTCCCACCCAGGGGTTCCGATCTCCGTTAACGGTCTTCGTAAGCCGCCAGCACGCCCTTATAGGTCATGTAGCAGTCGAGCTTCGCGGTCACTTCAAAGGGCGCGTGCATGCTCAGCACGGGCACGCCCGCGTCGATGGTGTCAATGTTGCGCTTGGCCATGAACTTGGCGATGGTGCCGCCGCCGCCCTGGTCGACCTTGCCGAGCTCCGCCATCTGCCAGATGACCTTCTTCTCGGCGTATAGGCGGCGCAGATAGGCCACGAGCTCCGCGGAGGCGTCGCTGGTGCCGGACTTGCCGCGCGAACCGGTAAACTTGCAAAGCCCCATGCCGTAGTTGATACGGGAAGCGTTGCGCTTCTCCATCACCTCGGGATAGAGGGGATCAAAGGCCGCCGTCACATCCGCAGAAAGGCAGAAACTCTTTTCAAAGCAGCGGCGCAGGGCCACCCCCTGGCTCTCGCAGAGGTCTGCCATAAAGGTATCGAAGGCCTCGCTCTGCATCCCGGAGACGCCCTCGGAGCCGATCTCCTCCTTGTCGCAGAGAAGGCACACGGCCGTGCGCGCGGGCTTCTGCACGTCCAGGATCGCCTGCAGCTCGGCAAAGGCGCAGACGCGGTCGTCCTGGCCGTAGCCGCCGATCAGGGAGCGGTCAAGGCCGATCTCGCACACGTCAAAGGCCGGGACGGCGGTGAGCTCAGCGGAGATGAAGTCCTCCTCCGTCACGCCGTACCTATCGTTCAAGAGGCTCATGATCGCAAGCTTCACGCGATCCTTGCCCTCGTCGGCATAGGGCACGGAGCCGATGAGGAGATTCAGCCCCTCGCCGGTGATGCCCTCGGCCATGGTTTTCTTCATCTGATCCTGCGCCAGATGGGGCAGAAGGTCGGTGATGACGAACTTGGGCTCGTCCGCCTCGCGGCCGAGAATGACCTTCACCGTCTCGCCGTTTTTCAGCGCCACAACGCCGTGCAGCTCGAGCGGGATCGTGACCCACTGATATTTCTTGATGCCGCCGTAGTAATGGGTCTTGAAGTAGGCCATCTCCTCGTTCTCGTACAGCGGGGACTGCTTGAGATCGAGGCGCGGGGAGTCGATATGCGCGCCCGCGATCACAGCGCCCTCGCTCAGGGGCTTCTCACCGATCACGGCCAGCATCAGCGCCTTGCCGCGATTGCTCTGATAGACCTTGTCCCCGGCGCTCAGCGCCATGCCGGGTCTATATTCCACGAAGCCCTGCTCTTTTGCGAGTTCTATGGCGTAATCCGTGGCTTCCCGCTCGGTGCGGCACTCGTTGAGAAAGCGCATATAGGCGCGGCAGTAGTTCTCCGCGTCAACGCGCTCGGCGGTGTCGATCAGGTCATAGCCATTCTTCTGTTCGTAAAAAAGCCTGCTTCTCAGCTCATCCATTGTCTGCTTCCTCCAACAACTGTTTCAATATATTTGCAAAGTGTTCGGGATCGCCGTTATTCTCGATCACCCGGTCACAGTGCTTACGATAATAAGAATCCGGCTTCTGCGCCTTCACGCGCAAAAGCGCCGCCTCGCGGGAAATGCCGTCGCGCGCCATGATGCGCTGCACCCGCGTCTGCTCGTCGGCAAGCACCCCGATCGTGAGATCGCAGCGCTCAGCAAGGCCGCTGGAGACAAGCTCCACCGCGTCCAGCGCGGCAAGGCGGCCGCCCTCCATGGCGAAGGCGCGCAGACGGCGCTCGATCTCCCGTAAGATAAAGCGGTGTGTGAGGCCGTTGAGCGTTTCGAGCTTCTCCGCGTCGGAAAAGACGATCGCGCCCAGCGCCTTGCGGTCAAGCGCGCCGTCTTTCACCGTACCGGGAAATGCCTCCCCGATCGCGTCCGGCAGCGCCGTGTCGCTATGCAGCAGCTCATGGTACACCGCGTCGCAGTCGAGCACCAGCGCTCCTTGCTCACGCAAAGCATCCAGCGCCGTGGTCTTGCCCGCGCCGCTGGGTCCCGTGAGGCCGATGACGCGCAGGCTCTCGATGAGCGCCGCCTCGATCTCCTCCTGCGGCAGCGCCCCCTGCCGCAGCACGCGGTAGGGCGTTTTGCTCATGTCGAGGATCGTGGACTCTCTGCCGAGGCCGCATTCGCCGCCGTCGATGACCGCGTCGATCACGCCGTCAAAGTAGGCGTATACCTCCTGCGCCGTTTTGGGGCTGGGCTGCCCGCTGGGGTTAGCCGAAGGCGCGGCAAAGGGGATGCCGGCAAGCCTGAGCGCTTCGAGCGTCAGGGCGTGATCCGGGCAGCGCAGCGAAACGGTATCACCGCCCGCGCGCACGATCGCCGGCACCAGGTCACATTTTGCCTTGAGCACGATGCTCAAGGGGCCGGGCCAGAAGCGCGCCGCGAGCGCCCTGGCGCTCTCCGGCACGTCCTCGCAGTATTTTTCCATCTCTCCGGCGTCGGGTACCATCAGTGCCAGGGGCTTGACCTCGGGTCTGCCCTTGACCTCATAGATCTGATGCACGGCGTTTTCATCCAGGCCGTTTCCCGCAAGACCGTACACGGTCTCCGTGGGTACGCCGACGAGGCCGCCGTGTTTCAGGATCTCGGCGGCTTCGGAAAGCTCCTTGCTGATTATTATTGTTTTCATCCGTTCTCCGTTTGCCCGGCAAGCTTCGCCGCCTGGTCATGGGTAATGAGCGCGTCGATCACCGGATCAAGATCGCCATTGATGACGTTTGCGAGGCTGAAGCTGCGGCTTTCGCCCTCCAGCCTGTGATCCACCACCAGATTGTCCTTGTAGCGATAAGTGCGCACGCGCTCGCTGCGCTCCCCGGAGCCGACCTGGTTCTTGCGCTCCTCCGCCACGGCGGCGGCCTGGTTTTGCTGCTCGCGCTCATAGAGCTTGGCGCGCAGGATCTGCATGGCGCGATCCTTGTTCTTATACTGGCTGCGCTCGTCCTGACACTCCACCACGAGTCCGGTGGGCAGGTGGGTGATGCGGATGGCGCTCTCGGTTTTGTTGACGTGCTGACCGCCCGCGCCGGAGGAGCGGTAGGTGTCGATCTTGAGTTCGTTCAGATCGAGCTTGAAGTCTATCTCCTCCACCTCCGGCAGCACCGCCACGGTGGCAGTGGAGGTGTGGATGCGCCCGGCGGACTCCGTCACAGGTACGCGCTTGACGCAGTGCACGCCCGCCTCAAACTTGAGGCGCGACCATGCGCCCTCGCCCTCGATGACGAAGCTGCACTCCTTGACGCCGCCGAGTTCCGTCTCGTTGAGGTTTGCGATCTCGATTTTCCAGCCTCTGGACTCCGCGTACATGCTGTACATGCGGTAGAGATCGGCGGCAAAGAGCATCGCCTCTTCCCCGCCGACGCCGCCGCGGATCTCCATGATGACGTTCTTGCCGTCGTTCGGGTCCTTCGGCAGCAGCAGGATGCGGATCTCCTGCGTAAGCTTTGCAAGCGCGGCCTTGGCCCGCTGCAGCTCCTCCTGCGCAAGCTCCCGCATCTCCGGGTCGCTCAGGAGCTCCTTTGCCCCTTCCAGATCGCTCTCCGCTTTTTCATAGGCCGTGTAAGCCTCGGCCAGCGGGCGCAGTTCACGGGCTTCCCTGTCGCATTTGGCGTAGAGCGCGGGATCGGCATAGGTCTCCGGCTCCTCCATGCGGCGTACAAGCTCTTCATATTGATTTTTTACCCGTCTGAGTCTGTCGAGCATAGGATTCTCCACATAATTTTTAAAGCATGATATTGTAACACAAATTTGCAAGTCTGTAAATGGCAAAAAACCAATTCACGCGGGCGTTTCACAGGATTTTCGGCCCGGTGCGCCAGTCGAGCCCAGGCTTGCGCTCATCTCTGCCGGAATAAGCGAGGACATAGAAATCGTGGGCGTTCGCGCCGAAGGCGAAGAGCTTCCGGCAATCGTTTGAGAGTTCTCTGACCGAGGCAGGCTTGGTCAGGATCGGCAGCGTTCCTTTTCCGCTGCGCTCGCGCAGCAGCTCCCGCCCTTTTTCATTGGCGGCCAGCACGCGGGCGTAGGGCGGCACGCCCTCGCTCATCCCCGCCTTCACACCGAGGCAGGCGCAGAGGCAGAGGCGGCGGATGCGCGCAAGCGGATAGCGCTTGCTCTGCGCGGCGGCGAGGATCGCGTCATAGCTTGTCTCCCGGTGTATGGCCTGATACAAGCGCTCCCCCAGGCCGTCCCCGGCGTCTGGGAGGGAGCGGAAGTACGCTTCGTCAAACAGGCGCAGGCGGCTCAGGATCGCGCTCTCAAAATTTGCCCTGTCCCGCACTTCCCGTCCGAGCCGCCGCTCGTTTTCATAGACCGCGAGCGCCTCCTGCGGCACTTCCCCGCCGATCGTCCGCCCGGATAGCAGCATCTGCCGGATCTCGGAGGCCGAGCGCAGGCCGGGTCTCCCCTCGCCGTCGTGCGCGCTTCCCACGCGCTCGATGGCGACAGGCTCGACATGCAGATGCAGGTCATAAATGGCCTTGCAGTATTCGACGCCGAGGATGTCATTGGGGTTTCTGAGCAGCTTCCCCCGCTCTCCGATGCGCGTTTCCATCACGGCCTGACGCGCCGCGGCATAGGAAAGCTGCGGCTCTTTTTTGAGCAGCGCCTTGATCTCCTCCTTTGTCCCGGCGGCAAGCAGCGCTTCGGCAAGCTCTTCCAGCGCTTTCACGTCCCCGGTCTCGCTGCCGAAGGCCAGATGCTCCGCCCCGAAGGCCGCAAGCAGCCCCACAGCCCCCCGGGCAAAGCCCTCCGCCGAGGAGAGGCACCAGGGCAGCGGCAGCTCCAGCACGAGATCGGCGCCGCCGCGGCAGGCGGCTTCGGCGCGGGCAAACTTCGAATAGACCGCCGCCTCTCCGCGCTGCACAAAATCCCCCGACATGGCGCAGACCACAGCCTCATCCGGCCCAATCTCCTGCAGGGCGCGTGTGATGAGCAGGGCGTGCCCGTTGTGAAAGGGGTTATATTCGCAGACAATTCCGATCATGCAGCGCTTCTCCCAAAAAATACTTGCGTTTTTTCTGAATTGTATTATACTGTTATCCAATAGAAAGTCTTGTTTTTTCGCGGTCAGAATTGCGCCATGCTTCGTTATCGTCCTTGAAAATACACAAAGTATTCTCTGCGGACGCTGCCTCGCCTGACACAATGCTGCCTCGCGAAAATTTTAAGCCCTCTTATTGGATAATCGTATTAGCATAACAGCAGGCATATTTTATCTTTTTTTTTTTTTTTTTACAAGAGAAAGGAAAGAATTTGATCTATGAAAATTCTTGTCATCAACGCAGGCAGCTCCTCCCTCAAGTACCAGCTCATTGATATGGAGACCGAGGCCGTCATGGCCAAGGGTCTTTGCGAGCGCATCGGCATTGACGGCCACCTCAAGCACACCCCGCTCGTGGGCGGCAAGCCCGTCTTTAACGAGGACGTTCCCATGCCCACCCACTCCGAGGCCATTGCGGCTGTCATCGACAAGCTCACCAGCGCCGAGTACGGCGTGGTCGGCTCCATGAAGGAGATCGACGCGGTGGGTCACCGCGTGGTGCACGGCGGCGAGAAGTTTGCCTCCTCCGTGAAGATCGACGACGAGGTCATCGCCGCCATCGAGGAGTGCATCCCCTTTGCGCCGCTGCATAACCCCGCGAACATCACCGGCATCAACGCCTGCAAGGCCGTGATGGGCGATGTGCCCATGGTCGCCGTGTTCGACACCGCCTTCCATCAGACCATGCCCGGCAAGGCCTATATGTACGCCGTTCCCTATGAGTACTACAAGAACGACGGCATCCGCCGCTACGGCTTCCATGGCACCTCCCACCGCTACGTTTCCGCCCGCTGCGCGGAGCTGATGGGCAAGCCCATTGAAGAGCTCAAGATCGTCTCCTGCCACATGGGCAACGGCTCCTCCATCGCCGCCATCGACCATGGCAAGTGCGTGGACACCTCCATGGGCTTCACCCCGCTGGTGGGTCTGCCGATGGGCACCCGCTGCGGCGATCTGGACGCGGGCGTCATCCAGTTCATCATGAACAAGTACGGCTACTCCATCGACGAGATGCTGAACATCCTCAACAAGAAGTCCGGCGTGCTGGGCGTCTCCGGCGTGTCCTCCGACTTCCGCGATCTCGACAACGCCGCCGCTGAGGGCAACGACCGCGCCCGCCTCGCGCTGGATATGTTCCAATACTGGGTGGCCAAGGTCGCCGGCTCCTACGTCGCCGCCATGAACGGCGTGGACGCCATCGTCTTCACCGCCGGTGTGGGCGAAAACAGCAAGGAGACCCGCGCCGCCATCGCCAAGTACTTCGGCTACCTCGGCGTCACCATCGACGAGGCTGCGAACGCCAAGCGCGGCGAGGACGTGATGATCTCCACGCCCGATTCCAAGGTCAAGGTTTTCGTCATTCCCACCAACGAAGAGCTGGTCATCGCCCGCGATACCCGCGACATCGTCGGCTGATGAGGCAGTTAGTGGCCAGTGGTCAGTGGTCAGTGGCCAGAGGTTCCCGTCGATCCCCGCCGTAGGGGCGGCTATCAGCCGCCCGCGCGGAACAAGTTCATAAAATGCGACAATCTCCGGCGAATGCGGGTCAAATTCGTATTCGCCGGAGATTTGTTATGGTTTATTCTGTTGGCTGCCGGGAGGGGAAAGCCCCCTCCCTGCGGGCAGGATGCAAAACGCGGGCCGCCGAGGACGTCGGCCCCTACGGGCTGGGTGCACGTCCGCGGGCGATTCGTGAATCGCCCCTACGCGCGGGGACGGGGCTCAGGTGCCGCCTTCGCCGCCGGTGCCGCCTTCGCCGCCGCTGCCGCCGCCCTGTTCGGTGCCGCCGCCCTGTTCAGTGCCGCCGCCCTGTTCAGTGCTACCGCCCTGTTCAGTGCCGCCGCCCTGTTCAGTGCCGCCGCCCTGTTCAGTGCTACCGCCCTGATCCGGATTCGCAGCCGGAGAGGGAGACGGGGACGGGCTGGCCTTGGGTGCCTTGGGATAAGGCTCCACGCGGATCAGCGCGCCGTCGGAGGCAAGCATGCCGCCGTCAGCATCGGTAAAGAGGCAGACAGCGTACCAGCCGTTGAGCTCGATGGGGATGTTCCGGATGCGCAGCTTCTCGCCGTCGCCGTCCGTGGCGATCAGGCCGGGGAACTCGGAATTGAGATTTGCCGCGTTCCACACCACCTCGCGCTTGTAGTCCGGGGAGACAAAACGCCACTCATAGCTAACGACGTTGCTGGCTATGACCGTGAAAAGGGTCCTTTCGCCGGTGTAAACACTCTCACCGCCGGGGTGCTTGCTGATTTTGATGACGTTGGAGGTGTTGATCCGGATAAAGCGCGCCGGATCGGGCGTGGGCACCGGTGTGGGCATCGGCGTCGGTTCCGGCGTCGGCGTGGGCGCAGGGGTCGGTTCCGGCGTGGTGATGATCGTCTCCGGCGCGGGAATCGGCGTGGCGTTCAGATCCGGCGTCGTGACAATGATCAACTCCGGTACGATCGTCGGCGCCGCCGTGGGCGTCGACGCCGCGGAGCCGGCCAGCCTGATCCCGCAGGCGCAGAGAACCAGCACCAGACTCAGGATCAGCAGCGAAAGATGCAGCTTTCTCATATATGGTTTTCTCCTCTCTAAACAATTGCAAACCGCAGCATGGTATGTCATCTCTCATTTGCCACAGCGATTCCGTTTTTGCAGCTCGCTGTGCAGCGAAAGCGCCATGCCCGGCAGGAGCAGTATGCGTGTCTGTTTTCTCGTTCAGATCCTCCTGTTTATGCGCCGGGAACTTCCAGATCCAGATAGCTCTGCACGATGTCAAGCACCGTATCGTCCTTGAGGATGATGGAAATCTCGATGCGGCGGTTGGCGGCACGGCCCGCGTCGGTATCATTGCTTTGCACCGGGCGCGTCTCGCCGTAGCCCGCGGCACAGAAGTAGCTGGCGTAGCGGTTTAATTTCCCGCCCTGCTGCTCAAGCAGGTAGCCGAGCACCGCGTTTGCGCGGTCAGTGGAGAGGACACGGTTGTCCTCCTCCGAGCCGGTGGAGTCCGTATGCCCGGAGATGACGATGCTGTCGACATATTTGACGTTCTCCTCTTCGGCAAGGAAGGCTGAAAACACGTCAATGAGCTGGTTCAGCGTAGGCTGGGCTTCGGGTTTGATGTTGGAGGAACCCACGTCAAAGAACACGCCCTCGCTCAAAACGATGCTGCCGTTTTCCCCGATGGAGACCTTGGAGGCGTCGCCCATGACCCGCACCACGCTGTCGCGGATCTGCTCAAGGATCGACAGACGCAGCACCGCGATAGTCTGCATCTGACTGCGCATGGCGAGCAGCTCCTCCGTGGCGGCCTTGAGGTAATCCTCCTGCTGGCCGATCAGCGCCTTCTGATCGCTCAGCAGCGCGTCCTGCGCCGCAAGCTCCTTCTGCTGCTGCTCCAATGTCTCCTGCTGCTGCGTGAGGGTGAGCCGGGCGTCGCTCAGGTCGATCGTGATCTTATTGAGCTCTTCCTCCGCCTCCTCCACCTTGCTGAGCGTAAGCACCAGGCGCTCCTGCGTGTCGGTAAGCTCGAGGCGGGTGTCGGAGAGGGTCGTGCGCGTGCTCTCCAGCTCCTCCCGGGTGCCAAGCAGCTCCTGCATCGTGGTATCCAGCACCGCCTGGGTGTTCTTGAGGTCGTTGCCGGTGATCATATTCTGGATATAGCTCAGGAGCATCAGGAAGAACAGGATCAGCGCCACAGCCGACATCATGTCCGCGTAGGAGGGCCAGAAGCCCTGCTCCCCCTCCTGAGAGCGAACCATCGCGTCGCTGCGCCCTCGATACTGCCGCTTCATTTCTGACCTCCCTGCAGCCGCCGGTTAGTGTCCCGCAGCGCGCTCGAAAGATCGCGCACCGCGAGATCCATGCGCTCCACGCTGCCGCGCAGATTGTAGTCCACCTCGGAGAAATCGTGCACACCGTCGTTGAATTTCTCCACCGTCTTATCAAAGCCGGAGACGGCCTCCCTGCCGCTCTCGAGCGCCTTGCTGAAGCTCACGGCGGAGGCGCGCGTCGCGGCAACGTAGGCTTCGCCCGCGTTGTACAGGGTCTTGCGGATCTCGTCCGCCGCGTCTCGCATCCCGTCGACAAGCTGATGCACAAGCGCCGCGTCGTCCTTGGGCTTGTCGGTCTTGAGCGTCGGTGCGATCTCGGTATCGAGCCAGAGTTCCAGCCGGGTCTCGAGCCGCTCACGCTCTGCCTGCGGATTGAAGATCGTGCGTAGGATGGTGAGCACAATGGAACAGCCCGCGCCGGCGAGAGAGGTGTAGAAGGCCACGCCCATGCCGCCGAGGGCGGACATGAGCCCGCCGCCCACGCTGTCAAGCACGCTCAGCCATTCCTCGGTGTTCGAGTAGCTGATGAGCTGCGTCAGGGATGAGACGGACATGCTCAGCCCCAGGAAGGTGCCGAAGAGGCCGAGCGTCACAAACAGGGACACAGCGTTATTGAGAAAGCGCTCGCAGAGCAAAAGCCCGCCCAGGCGTGACGCGATCACGTCCGTGATAATGGCGGGAGTGTTCACGTCCTGCCCGTATTTCTTGTAGGCGTCTATGTACTGCCCCAGAAGCGCGGCCTTGAAGCCCTTGGCATTCTGATCGTCGCCGCTGGCCTTTCCCGCGAGGACTTTATAGCGGAGGAAGACATGAAACAGCAGGATCACCGCAAGCAAAAAGAGACTACCGATGATCACAATGACTACAAAGCCGCCCGAGGGCATATGCTGCAGATTGCTCATAGCAAAGACCTCCATTGTTTGAAGATACCTGAATTATACCAGAAAACCGGGAAAAAGCCAGAACAATGTGTGAACGATTAAGAATTGTTAAGAATTCCCACCGGTCGCCAACCACTGACCACTACAAATGAAAAAAAGGATGTGCCAAACACATCCTCTTTTTCATTTGTAAATCGAATTACTCCTCGACCTCGGGAGCAACGCCGGAAGCCTCGCCGGACTCGGAGACCTCGTAAACGAGGGCGTCCCCAGCGGGCTCGTCGTCTTCCTCTTCCTCCACGACAGCCACGGGCGCAGGCTCGCCCAGGGCGCGGATGGACAGGGAGATCTTGTGCTTCTCGTCGTCGATGGCGGTGATCTTGGCCTCGACCTCATCGCCCACAGTCAGCACGTCCTCGGGCTTGCCGATGCGGCGGTTGGCAATCTGGCTGATGTGGATCAGGCCGTCCACACCGGGCAGAACCTCGGCGAAGGCGCCGAAGGGCATGAGCTTGACCACCTTGACGCTGGCGACATCGCCCACGCCGTACTTGTCGGTGAACATCTTCCAGGGGTTGGCGTCGGGATCCTTGTAGCCCAGGGAGATCTTGCGCTTCTCGCGGTCAAAGTTGATGACATAAACATCGACCTCGTCGCCCACGGAGAGGACTTCGGAGGGCTGATGGATGCGGCCCCAGCTCAGCTCGGACACGTGCACCATACCGTCAATGCCGCCGATGTCGACGAAAGCGCCGTAGCTGGTGAGGGACTTCACCACGCCGTGGTACTTCTTGCCGATCTCGATCTCGTTCCAGATGGCCTCGGTGCGCTCGCGGCGCTCAGCCTGGGCGACGCGGCGGATGGAGCCGACCACGCGCTTGCGAGCCTTGTTGACCTCGGTGATCTTGAGACGGACGGTCTTCTTGAGCAGCTCGGACATAGCCGCTTCACGGGGAAGATCGGTCTGGGAAGCGGGCACGAACACGCGCACGCCCTTGACGGAGACGACCACGCCGCCCTTGTTGTCCTCAGTGACAACGCCTTCGAGCACGGTGCCGTCTTCCACGGCAGCCTCGACCTCGTTCCAGACCTTGGCAGCGTCAAGACGCTTCTTGGACAGGGTGGCAACACCCTCAACATCGTTCACGCGAACAACGACGGCTTCGACGGTATCACCGACCTTGACGACATCCTCGAGCTTAGCCCCGCCCTCGGTGAATTCCTCGGCAGGAATCACGCCGGTCTGCTTGGCGCCCAGATCCACACTGATCTCGGTGCCGGTGATCGCAACGACGGTGCCGCTCACCTTATCTCCATTATATATAGGTTTGAGGGTCTCCTCCAGCATCTCGTCAAAAGACAGTTCTTTTTCCACTGCGGATTCCTCGATTTTGATTTCGTCACTCATTTTGTTTCTTACCTCCTTAATTATCCACGCAGGCGTGGATGCACCGGCTGTGAGCCCGACGATGTCGGCTTGACGGAGCCTGCTCATATCCAGCTCGTCCGTCCGCTCGATAAACTGCACGTTGTCACAATGCTCCCCGCAGATCTGAGCCAGGTGCACACTGTTGGCGCTGTGCTTTCCGCCAATCACGACCATCGCATCACAGTCGGCAGCGAGGCGAGCCGCCTCTTCCTGCCGCGTAAACGTAGCAAGGCATATTGTATCACTAATTTTCAGATTTGTACATCTTTTTTTTATAAATTCACAACATTCGGTAAAATTACTGCGCGTCTGGGTGGTTTGCGCCACGACCGTTAGCGGTTTTTCCCATTTATCGGCATACTCGTCCCAAATTTGAGCCAATTCCGCGGCATTTTCCACCACCAGATGCTCTTCGCACCAGCCGCGGATGGCCTCCACCTCGGGGTGCTGCTTCATGCCGATGATGAGGACAAAGCGCCCTTCGGCGGAGGCTTTGCTGACGATCTTGTGGATGGCCTTGACCTTGGGGCAGGTCGCGTCGGTGACGATGGCGCCCGCCGTCTCCAGCGCCGCGATGCGATCCGGTGAAACGCCGTGGGCGCGAATGAGCACCTGCTCCCCGGCTCTCGCCTCTTCGGGGCTTTGGATCACGCGCATCCCCTTTTCGCCCAGCGCGCGCACCACGTCCTCGTTGTGGATGAGTTCTCCGAGACTGGCGCAGGCGCCGCATTCCGCGAGAAGCTTTTCCGCCAGCTCCACCGAGCGCTGCACCCCGAAGCAGAAGCCCGCGCTCTCAGCTACCCGAAGCTCTCTCATTTGACTGCCTCCACGCCGAGTTTTTCCCGGATGAGTTTGCACAGCAGTGCCTCGCTGCCCGCAAAGTCCAGGCTCGTGGTGTCCACCGGGACCGCGTCCTCCGCTGCCTTCAGAGGCGCGGCGGCGCGGTGGCTGTCCTGCTCGTCGCGGTACTGAATGTCCCGCAGAACTTCGGCAAAATCGGCCGGAACGCCCTTGGCGGCAAGCTCCTTCATGCGGCGCTCGGCGCGTGCCTCGGCACTCGCGGTAAGGAAGATTTTGAGTTCCGCCTGCGGCAGCACGACGGTGCCGATGTCCCGCCCGTCCATGATGACATTATGCTCCCGCGCCATTTTCCGCTGCATCTCCATCAGATAGGCGCGCACAGCCGGCAGCGCCGACACATCGGAGGCGCAGATCGAAATTTCCGGCAGGCGGATCGCGGCGGAGACGTCCTCGCCGTTTAAAAGCATGCGCTGCTCCCCCTCGGCGTTGTAAGCCATCTGGATGTCCAGCGTCGGGAGCATGGCGGAGACGGCGTCCGTGTCCCTCCGGTCGATGCCGAGGCGATACGCGGCAAGCCCCACCGTGCGATAGATGGCGCCGGTGTCCACATACAAAAAGCCGAAGCGTTCCGCGCAGCGGCGCGCAAGGCTGCTCTTGCCCGCGCCGGAGGGGCCGTCAATGGCGATGGAAAGGTGTCCGTTCATACATATTCTTCTTTCAAAACAGAATTTCCGGCCACATAGCCGGTAGACCAGGCGATCTGCAGGTTAAAGCCGCCGGTATAGGCGTCCAGATCCAGCACCTCGCCCGCAAAATACAGCCCCTGCACGAGCTTGGACGCCATCGTGCGGGGATCAACTTCTTTGGTGCTCACGCCGCCGGCGGTGACAATGGCCTCGTCGATGGGGCGTGTACCGCTGACGGAGACCGGGAACGCCTTGAACAAACGCAGCAGCCGTAAACGCTGCTCACGGGTGACGGTGTTCACCTTCGCGTCCTCCGGGATACCGGAGAGACGCACCAGCACCGGGATCATCGTGCGCCCGGCAAGCTCCCCCAGGGCGTTTTTAAACTCCTTGTTGGCGTATTTCTCGAAGTCCCGCAGAATGCGCGCGTCCAGCTTCTTTTCGTCAAGGCCGGGCTTCAAGTCGATCTCCAGGCGGTACTTTCTCTCGCCCCAGTGCCGCATCTTCGCGCTGGCTGAGAGCACCAGCGGCCCCGACACGCCGAAGTGCGTAAAGAGCATCTCGCCCAGCTCTTTGTAAATCAGCTTATCGTCCTCATAGGCCGAAAGCGTCACGTTCTTGAGCGCGAAGCCCTGCATCTCGGCACAGTAGGCGTCCTCGGACGCGAGCGGCACCAGCGACGGTCTGCGCGCTGTCACCGTATGCCCCAGCTTTTCGGCAAAGGCGTAGCCCGCGCCGGTCGAGCCGGTGAGCGGATAGCTCAGTCCGCCGGTGCAGACCGCGACGGCGCGGCACATGATCTGCCCTTCCCCGGTCACAACGCCGATCACCGCGCCGTCGGCCGTGAGGACGTCCTTCGCCGCCGTGTGCAGGACGCGCACCCCGGCCTTGGACAGCTCCCGCACCAGCAGCCCCGCCACGTCGTTTGCGTTGTCGGAGACGGGAAAGACCCGGTTGCCGCGCTCGGTCTTGAGCGCCAAGCCGCGCGAAGTAAAAAAATCCATGACTTCCCGCATCCCGAAGCGGTTCACCGCGCTGTACAGAAAGCGTCCGTCGCCGGGGATGTTCGCCATGAAGGTTTTCACATCGCAGTTATTTGTCACGTTGCAGCGTCCCTTGCCCGTGATGCGCAGCTTCCTTCCCAGCTTCTGCTGGGGCTCGAGCAGGGTCACGGAGAGCCCCCGCTCCGCCGCTCTCAGCGCGCCCATCATCCCGGCAGCCCCGCCGCCGATCACCACAAGGTCGCAATTTTTCTCTAAAT
>CACZXQ010000026.1 GCA_902785115.1 Oscillospiraceae bacterium
CGGCATCAACCAGACCAAGCACCAGATCCTGCTTACCGTCACGGTGGACATCGACGTGCTGGTGCCCTGGGGCACCGAGAGCAGCCAGGTCAAAAGCCAGGTGCTGATTGCGGACACCATCGTCGTCGGTGAGGTGCCGGAAACGTTCGTAAGTTACGATCCTTGAGTTTTGAGAAGGAATTACTATGGAGATACAAAAGGAAATCGACGAGCTCCGCAGGGAGATCGAATATCACAGCAGGCTCTATTACGTCATGGACGCGCCGGTCATATCGGACTATGACTTCGATATGCTGATGCAGCGCCTGAAGGCTTTGGAAGCGGAGCATCCCGAACTCATCACGCCCGATTCCCCCACGCAGCGCGTGGGCGGCCAGGCGCTCAGCCAGTTCGAGCAGGTGCAGCATCAGGTGCCGCTCGAGAGCCTGACGGACGTGTTCTCCTATGAGGAGCTCTTCTCCTTCGGCGAGCGTATGGACTCGCTGCTGACGGAGCAGCATGACTACGTCGTGGAGCCGAAAATCGACGGGCTCTCCATGTCGCTGGAGTATGAAAACGGCGTGTTCGTCCGGGGCGCCACGCGCGGGGACGGCACGGTCGGTGAAAACGTGACGGAGAACCTGCGCACGGTGCGCTCGCTGCCGCTCAGGATCCAGAACGCCCCCGAGCGCCTGATCGTCCGGGGCGAGGTGTATATGGCCAAGGCGGTCTTTCAGGAATTAAACGCCGAGCGCGAAAACCGCGGCGAGCAGCTTCTCGCCAATCCCCGCAACGCGGCGGCGGGCTCCATGCGCCAGCTTGATCCCAAAGTCGCGGCCTCCCGTAAGCTGGATATCATCTGCTTTAACCTGCAGTATTCGTCCGACGGGGGCTATGAGACCCACGCCGAGACGCTCGACGCCATGCGCGCCATGGGCTTTCCCGTGGTGAGCTATCAGCGATATGACAACATCGAGGACTGTGTGGAGCGCATCGAGTGGCTGGGCGAGCACCGGGACGAGCTGCCCTTTGACATGGACGGGGCTGTCATCAAAATCAACCGCCTGAGTCAGCGCCGGACCCTCGGCAGCACCGCCAAGGCGCCGCGCTGGGCGGTGGCCTTCAAGTACCCGCCCGAGAAGAAGGAGAGCCGCGTGCTGGACATCGTCGTGCAGGTGGGGCGCACCGGCGTTTTGACGCCGAAGGTGATCGTGGAGCCTGTTCGTCTTGCGGGAACCACGGTCTCCGCCGCGACGCTGCATAACCAGGATAACATCGACCGCCTCGACCTTCGCATCGGGGACACGGTGCTGCTGCAAAAGGCCGGCGAGATCATCCCCGAGGTGCTCTCGGTCAACAAGGCAAAGCGACCGGAGGGTACTGTGCCCTTTGCGCTGCCCAGTCTTTGCCCGGAGTGCGGCTCGCCCGTGGTGCGCGATCCGGACGGGGCGGCGCTGCGCTGCACAAGCCCCGAATGCCCGGCACAGCGGCTTCGCAACATCGCGCATTTTGCCTCCCGTGAGGCGATGGACATCGAAGGTCTCGGCATCTCCGTCTGTGAGAGCCTTGTGAACGCGGGACTCGTGAAGACTCCGGCTGACCTCTACTACCTCCAGGCGGAGGACGTTGCGGCGCTTGAGAGATTGGGGGACAAGTCCGCCCAGAAGCTGATCGCAGCCATTGACAAGAGCCGGGAGGCGGGGCTTGCGCGGCTTTTGTGCGCCTTCGGCATCCGCCAGGTGGGGCAGAAGGCCGCAAAGCTGCTGGCCTCCTACTACCCCGATCTGGACGCGCTGATGGCAGCCGATACGGAGGAGCTGACGAAGCTTCCGGACATCGGCGGCATCACGGCGGGCTTTCTCAGAGAGTGGTTTCAAAAGCCCCAGAGCCAGCACCAGATCCGCCTGCTGCGCGAGGCGGGGGTGGACTTCACTTCCCACGAGGAGAAGAAGGACGATCGCTTTGCGAATCTCACCTTCGTGCTCACGGGCGCCTTACAGAAATTCACCAGGGACGAGGCTTCCGCGCTCATCGAGAGCTTTGGCGGCAAGGCCAGCACCTCGGTGTCGAAGAAGACGAGCTATGTCGTGGCGGGCGAGAACGCCGGCAGCAAGCTCACCAAAGCGCAGAGCCTGGGCATCCCCGTCCTCAGCGAGGATGAGTTTGCCGATATGCTGCGATGAGGGAAGAGCGCGGACACAGGGCAAGGCTCTGTTTCTTTGGACTTCTGACGCTTGCGGTCATGGTGATGATCTTCCTCTTCTCCGCGCAGGACGGAGAGGATTCCCGCGCCATGAGCAGCGGCTTTCTGTCCAGCCTTGTGGGCGCCCTGCTGGAGCGCCTGCTTCCGCGCCTGTCGGATAAGGGCGCGGGCTGGGATATTCGCAAATACGCCCACATGGGGGAATATTTCTGCCTGGGGCTTTCGGCTTTCCTGTTCTATACTGAGCTTTTTCGCTGGAAAAAGAAGGGGAGAGCCGCGGTTTACACCCTTGTGACAAGCTTTTTATACGCCTGCTCGGACGAAGTGCACCAGATCTTTGTCCCGGAACGCGCCGGGCGCTTTGTGGATGTTCTGATCGACAGTGTGGGAACTGTGAGCGCCATTGCGCTTGCGTGTGGGATCAGTTTCCTGTTTGGAATGAAAAAGAGATAGGGGAGAGATCGTATGGCTAAGCATCTGGCTCCGCCGAAAGAGAAAAAAGTGAAAATGCCGGATCTTCGGGAGGATCTGCTGCCGCGCGTGGTCAACTACCGCTTCGGCCAGAACAAGAAGCGCTATTACCGGGAGTTTTCCCTGCGGATGATGATCCCGGTGCTGGCGGCGGCGCTGCTGTTTCTCATCGGCTTTCTGCTGCGCTCGCCCGTGTGGGTCAAGGCGCTGCTGCTCGGCGCGTCGGCGCTCTGCTCCGGCTTTGAGCTGCTCCGCCGCTGCCTCAAGCGGATCGTCGATCGCAAGATACCGGAGGAGGAGCTGCTCTTTGTCGTCGCGGCCATCATCGCCTTCTGCATCGGGGAGTTTGCCGCCGGGGCCTTCAGCCTGCTGATGATCCGCGCCGGCGAGCTGGTGCAGGCCTATGTGCTGGCGCGTACCGACAACGGGGTCGAGCTTCTGCGCAGGATCATGCCCGAGACGGCGCATGTGCTCATCGGCGGAGAGACGGAGGAGATCGTCCCCGAGGAGGTGCGTGTCGGCGATACGCTGCGCGTCGAGGTCGGGGAGCGCATTCCGGTGGACGGTGGACGGGGAAGTGATCTCCGGCATCAGCTCGCTCGACTGTTCTGCGCTCACCGGTGATGACAAGGAGCTGAACGTTGCCGTTGGCAGCAAGCTCCGCTCCGGCTGCGTCAATCTCACCTCTCCCATCACCATGCGCACGGAAAAGAGCTTTGCCGAATCCGCCGCCGCCAAGCGGCTCGAGAGCTTCGAGCAGGCGCGGGCGATGGATTCCAGGCTCGAAAAGCGGCTGAACCGCTATGCGGCATTTTATACGCCGGTGATCGCGCTCTGCGCGCTGATTCTCGGCGTGATCGTACCGATCTACGCCGGAAACTGGGCTGCCTGGCTTCGCCGCGCGCTGCTGTTTCTGCTGCTCTGCTCGCCGAACGCGCTGCTGCTGTCCGTTCCGCTCTGCTTTGAGGGCGCGATCCTGAGTGCGGAGCGGGAGGGGATGCGCATCTTCGGCAAGAGCGTTGTCGAGCGCCTTGCCCATCTGCGCACCGTGGTCTTCGGCAAGACCGGCGTCATTACCGACGGGCGTTTCCGCGTGACGGACGTTTTTCCGGACAATGTCACGGAGGAAGCGCTGCTTTCCGTCACCGCCGCTGCCGAGAGCAATTCGCGCAATCCCATGGCGGAGGCGCTGCGGCAGGCGGGCGGATGGACGAAGGAGACGGCCGGGAAGCTCATGGAGATCGAGGAGATCCCCGGACTTGGCGTCAGCGCCTTTGTGGACGGACGGCATGTCCTTGTGGGCAATGCCGAGCTGATGGAGAGCCACGGCGTCTATTATCTCACGCCGAACCGGGCGGGTTCCGCCATCCATGTGGCGGTGGAGAACCGTTACTGGGGGCATATTCTGATGACCGACAAGATCCGAGAGGGCGCCTTCGACGCGCTGGAGGATCTGAGAGCGCGCGGCGTAAGCCAGATGGTCATGCTGACCGGGGATGTGCTCAGCGTCTCGCGCGCGATTGCCTCCTCTCTGAACTTTGATATGGTGCGCTATGAGCTCACACCGAGCGGCAAGCTCTCCGCGCTTCGCTATCTCAAAGAGGCGCTTGGCGAGAAGGCGACGATCGCTTATGTGGGCGACGGGCTCAACGATGCGGCGCTGTTCGATGAAGCGGACGTGGGCATCTCCATCGACACGCTGCGCAATGACGACGGTGTGGACAAGGCGGACGTTGCGCTCATGTCCGGCGAGATCCGGCGGCTGCCGAGCCTTCTGCGCATGGCGTCGGTGGCCTGGGGCGCGGTGTGGCAGAACATCCTCTTCTGCTGTCTCGTAAAGCTCCTGCTGCTCATTCTGACGCTCTGCGGCGCGCTGCCCATCGCCGTCGGCGCGGCGGCGGACGCTGCCTGCGTTTCGCTGACGGCTTTGAACGCGCTTCGCAGCTATATGGTGGAATGATATGAACTGCTACGACTTTGATCAGACGATCTTCTTTCCCGACAGCTCCTACCTCTTTGTCATGCACTGCCTGCGCCGCTATCCGCGCGCGGTGATGAAGGCGCTGCCGCAAACCTCGGCCAAGCTGCTGCGAAAGCTTTTCGGCATGGCGGATACCAAAGAACTGAAGGAGCAGGTCTTTTCCTTTCTGCCCTGGCTGGACGATGTGGACAGGATCGTGGAGGAGTTCTGGGAAGAGAACTTTGACGCCTGCATTGCCGACTGGTATCTGGAGCAGCGGCGGGACGATGATCTGATCCTCTCCGCGTCCCCGGAATTTCTGCTGCGTCCGGCGACGGAGCGTCTGGGTGTTCAGCTGATCGCAACGCGCATGGATCGCCATACCGGCGAGATCATCGGCAAGAACTGCCATGACTATGAGAAGGTCACGCGCTTTTACCGGGAATACCCGGACGCACATGTGGACGCCTTTTACTCCGACTCCCTGTCGGACAGCCCCATGGCGCGCCTTGCGGACAAAGCCTGGCTCGTAAAAGACCGCCAGACCCTGAGTCCCTGGCCGGAGAGGGGAGCGGAATTTCAATGAGAGGGAAAACGGAAAAACAGGATCGGCGCGTGTATCTGACCGAGACGCCGCTCCCGAAGCTGATCTGCACGCTCGCGGTTCCGACCATCATCAGCATGCTGGTAACCGCCATTTACAACGCGGCGGACACTTATTTCGTGGGGCGCATCTCCACGCAGGCCACCGCTGCCGTGGGGCTTGTGTTCTCGGTGATGGCGATCATCCAGGCTATCGGCTTTTTCTGCGGCCAGGGCTCGGGAAACTATCTCTCTCGCCTTTTAGGGGCAGACGATCGGCAGAAGGCCAACGAGATCGCGGTCACGGGCTTTGCCATGGCGCTGGTGTTCGGACTCTGTGTCGCGGTGTTCGGCAACGTCTTCGCCCTTCCGCTGGCGCGGCTTCTGGGCGCGGCGGACACCACACTGCCGGATACGCTGGCTTATCTGCGCATCATCCTGATCGGCGCGCCTTTCATGATGTGCCAGTGTGTCATCAACAACCAGCTTCGCTTCCAGGGCAGCGCCATGTATGCCATGGTCGGCCTCATGTGCGGCGCGGTCATCAACATCGGGCTTGACCCGCTCTTGATCTTCGTGTTTCACCTGGGCGTTCCCGGCGCGGCGATCGCCACCGTCTGCGGGCAGATCATCGGCTTTATCGTGCTGCTGATCGGCAGCTTCCATGGCGAAAACATCCGCCTGCACCCGAAGAACCTGCGCGCGGACTGGGACAATATCCTGCAGATCATGAACGGCGGCCTGCCTTCGCTGGTGCGGCAGGGCATGGCGGCCATCTCCGTGGTGCTTCTAAACCGCTATGCCAACGCTTACGGCGGGGACGCCGCCATCGCGGGCATGTCGATCGTGACGCGCAGTATGCAGCTTCTCTCATCGGCGCTCATCGGCTTCGGGCAGGGATATCAGCCGGTCTGCTCGTTTAACTACGGCGCCAAGCGCTTTGACCGCGTGCGGGACGGCTTCTTTTTCTGCGTCAAATACGGGACGATCCTGATGGCGCTGGCAAGCGCGCTATGCCTCTTGTTCCCGGAACGGATCGTCGCCTTCTTCCGAAATGATCCGGCGGTCATTTCCGTGGGCGTACCGGCGCTGCGCTGGCAGGCGGCGGCGCTGCCCCTGATGGCGACCTCGGTTCTCACGAACATGATGCTGCAGGCGAGCGGTCAGGGACTCCGCTCTACCATCACCTCGTCTGCGCGAAACGGGATCTTCTTTATCCCGCTGATTCTGACGCTGCCGCCGCTGCTTGGTCTGCGCGGTGTGGAGATGACACAGGCCATCGCGGATGTGCTGAGCTTTCTGCTCTGTGTCCCCTTTGCCGCGGCTTCTCTCAAGCGTATGGAAAAAACGGAACAGACACAATAAAACGGGGTGGGGCTGTCTCAAAAGTCCGCGTGAGAATGTAGGGGAGGCCCTAAAGCAACTCTCACCGTTTTGAGACAGTCCCATCCCCCTGAGTTCATAGCTCTTAGCGTTTTGTCTTTTAGAAGAAAACTGATAGGCAACAATGAGACATTTGAGAAAATCTGCTAAACGTTAAAAAACTGGGGCTGTGAAAAACGTAGTTTTTCACAGCCCCGGAAGATTACTTCTTCTCTTTGAAATCGGGAATGAAGCTGCCCTGAATGCCCATGGCCTTCAAGCGGCTCTTCATCTGCCCGGTTTTTTTGTTGTACATGGAAGTGCGCAGTTCATCGTCCGGCACAAAGCGATAGTATGTGGTGCAGAAGCTGTCGAACATGTCCCGGTTCTTCGCCGAGACACGCGGGATCAGCAGAATGATGGCAAGCACAGCTCCGGATGCAAAGCCGATCTTCAGATACAGTGGGCACCAGATCACCACAGCCGCCAAGAGAGCAGCCGCGATCACGCTGCAGGTAATGACGGAGATCACCGTATAGCGCTTTGCACCGATGGCGATCAGCTCGTCCTGCAGGGCGTTCATGCGCTTGATGAGGGGAAAGGCGCATGCAAAATTGAACAGGATCTGACGAATAAAGAGATAAGCCCAAAGCCAGCCGCCGAGAAAGATCGCGCCGGTGAGCATGATTTTGATTTCCATAGTCCGCTTGCCTCCTGCATAAAGCTTATTGTGTATTGTAGCACAAGGGCGGGGAAGTTTCAAGAATAAATCAAAGACCCGCGCATAGATTGTTAGCGGGAAGTGAGCGAATGGACAGATACCAGCAGGCAGTGGACTTGCTGCCGGAGGATTATCGGCTTCGGCTTGAGAAGATCAAAGAGGCGGAGGAAATCCGGCTCCGCGTGGGACGGGCTCCGACCATCCTTCGAGACGGGAGGGAACAGAGCTTCAGCGAGCGAAGAAGCGACGAGAACGATCTTCTCTGTGTGCTCGAGCGGGCAAGCGGCGCATCGCTCCACAGTGTGGCAGACGCGATGCGCCAGGGCTATCTCAGTTATCGCGGAGTCCGCATCGGCGTGTGCGGAACGGCGCTTTCCGTGGGCGTTGGCGGAGGCTTCGGGCAATTTTCCTCGCTCTGTCTGCGCATTCCCGGGGAATGGCGCGGGATCGGCAGGGAGCTTATACCAAGGCTGCAGGAAAACCTGCACAGCGGCACGCTGATCCTGTCTCCGCCCGGGGGCGGAAAAACGAGTCTGCTGCGGGAGTATATCCGCTGCCTCTCCGAAGGAGGCGTCCGTGTCGGCGCGGTGGACGAGCGCAACGAGCTCTCCGCCTCGGATGAGGGCTGTGCCGCCTTTGACCTTGGCAGATGCACGGATACGCTGGTGGGGATGAATAAGACGGAGGGGGCAATGCTCCTGCTCAGGTGCATGAACGTGCAGCTCATTGCGATGGACGAGATCACAAAAGCGGAGGATCTGGAAACCGTACTGCAGATCGCGGGCTGCGGGGTCGGGATTCTTGCAAGCGCGCACGCGGCCGACCCGGGACAGATGTACCGCCGCCCGCTCTACCGGGCACTGCTGGAAAGCGGTGTTTTTACCCAGGCGGTGTGCATTTCAGGGACAGGCAAATCCCGCCGGTACCGCCTTGAGGAAATCCGCCTATGAAGCTTGCAGGCGCGATCACAATCGTCCTTTCCTGCCTCTACGCCGCAGTGCTCTGGAACCGCACACGGAAAGAGCGGATAAGCACACTGGAAGGCCTGATCCGCTGCCTGAACGTGATGGAGGCGGAGCTCGGCGGCAAGGCTTCGCCCCTGCCGGGGATCATGGCGCTGCTGTCAAGGGAAAAGGGAACTGCCGGGCTGTTCTTTGCCTCGGTTTCCAAGGAGCTTGACAAGCTCGGGATGCGCCCCTTTTATGAGATTTGGAATACAGCGGCGCACACCCGGCTGCAGACACTGAGCGATACCGACCGGGAAGCGGTCGCTGCGCTTGGCAGGGCGCTTGGGCGCTACCCGCTGCCGATGCAGCTTGAGGCGGTGATCGCCTGCCGGGAAGGGCTGCGCGAAAAGCTTCATGCAGAGCGGCAGGCAAACCGCGAGCAGACACGCCTTTCCTGGGCGCTTGCACTGTCCTTCGGTTTTCTGCTGTGGATCGTACTGATTTGAGGATGGTATGGAAGTAGATCTGATTTTTCGCATTGCCGCCGTAGGGATTTTGGTGGCGGTTCTCAATATCCTGCTCACGCGCTCGGGACGTGAGGAGCAGGCGCTGATGACGACCATCACGGCGCTGGTCGTGGTGCTGATGATCGTAGTGCAGAAAATCAGCGAGCTTTTTTCCCTCATCAAAACGCTGTTTAACCTGTAAGGATGGAGCTTTTATTTCGGGCGGTCTGCCTTGCCTTGACGGCGGCGGTGCTGGTTTTGCTGATCCAGAAGCAGAACCCGGAACTCGCCGGTGTTTTGAGCATTGCGGCGATCTGCGTGCTACTGCTGTCCGTGCTGCGGTATCTGAGCGCCTTTCAGGAGCTCAGCGCCACAGTTCGGGGACTTCTCTCCGGGAGTGAGACGGTGCTGCTGCCGGTGGCAAAATGCCTTGCCGCCGCGATCATCAGCCGCGTTGCCGCCGATCTCTGCCGGGACGCTTCACAGAGCGCCCTGGCCTCGGCGGTGGAGCTTGCGGGCACCTTCTGCGCGGTGGGCATCTCCCTGCCGCTCATTCTCAGTGTGCTCAAGCAGATCGGAGGCTTGCTGTGAGAAGAATCGTTCTTCTGATCTGTATGATCCTTCTGCTCTCCGGCGGTGTCAGAGCGTATGCCGAGGGTTTCACGCAGGATGCCTTTGAAGCTGTCGGCGCATCGAAGCTGGAGGAAAAGCTGAGCGATGCGCAGCAGGAGGTCACCGGCAATCTGACGCTCGACGGCAGCTACGATACCGGCGGCGCACTCAGAAGACTCTGGGAGCGGCTGAAGGATGAGCTGCTTGCGCAGTTTCACGAGCAGTTTGTCTTTGCGCTTCGGCTGGCCGCCCTGCCGCTGCTGTGCGCGCTTGCGGACGCGCTGACAGACAGCAAGGCCGCGCGGGATCTGATCTCGCTGACGGCCTGCTGCGCCGCCGCCCTGTGGCTTGCCGGGGACTGGGACAGCGGTATCTCGCAGGCAGCCCAAACGCTTGAGCAGCTCTCCGACTACTCCCGCGCCGCGATGCCGGTCGTGTACACAGCGGCGGCCGCGGCTGGCGCGATGGGCTCGGCGCCGCTCAAATACGCGGCAAGCTGTCTTGCCATCGAGGTGATGATGACGCTCTCGCGCCGTCTGGTGCTGCCGCTTATCTACAGCTATCTGGCGCTCTCCCTCTGCGGCTGTATCTGTGAAAACAGTCTGGTGAAAGCCCTGGGGCGGCTGGTGAAGTTTGCGGCGGTGACGATCATGAGCGGCGCGACAACGCTTTTTTGCATGTATGTGGGCTTTACGGGGCTCGTCGCGGGAAGCGCCGACGCCGCTGCCGTGAAGGCGGCAAGGACGGTGATCTCCGGGGTGCTACCCGTGGTGGGCGGCATTCTGTCGGATTCGGCGGCGTCGCTGCTGGCGGCGGCCGGTGTGGTACGAAGTACGGCGGGTGTGTTCGCGCTCATCGCCCTCTGCGCCCTCTGCGCGGGGCCGTTTGCCTTTCTGCTGATGAAGATGCTGTTTTTGCGCGCGGTTGGCACGATGGCGGAGCTGCTTCCGGGCGGAAAACTCTCTTCTTTTCTGGAGGAGATCGCCACGGTGTTTGCGCTGCTGCTGGGGCTTCTCGGCAGCAGCGGTGTGATGCTGTTTTTCTCGCTAATGTCCGGCATGAAGGCGGTGACAGGCGCATGAGAGAGGCTCTGCACGGTTTCTGCGTTCTCGCGGTGTTCTGCGGGGCTGCCCTGCGGCTCACACCGGAAGGCTCTGTTAAACGCGTGATGAGCGTGCTTGTCTCGGCGGTACTGCTGCTGCAGATTTTCTCCGGCCTGGGCTTGCGCGACGCCGCCAAAATCGCGGAAGAGATCGGGCGCTTTCGGGAGGCGGAGCAGCGCTATCAGCTCGATTCAGAGCAGGTGCGGCAGCGCCTCGATCGGCTTGTCATAGAAGAGGAACTGAAAACATATATTCAGAACAAAGCCGGGCAGCGCGGGCTGACCATCACGGATGTGGAGCCAGAGCTTCACTGGCAGACGGACGGCTATTGGCTGCCGCGCGCATTGACGATCCGCGGCAGCGGATCGGAGACGGCGGCGAGCGCGCTGCTCAGGGAGCTCGGCGCGGAGCTTGGGATCGAACAGGAAAGGCTGCGGTGGATCGCGGATGACAGACTGGAAGAATATCCTCAAACAACTGGATAAATTCAAATACCCGCTGCTGGTGCTGCTGATCGGGATCCTGCTGATGCTCCTGCCGGGGAGCATCCGGTCTCCGACAGATTCGGAGGGGGAGAGCGATCGCTTCAGCCAGCTGCTGTCCCGGGTCGAGGGCGTGGGCAAAAGCGATCTGCTGATCTCCGATAACGGGATCGTGATCGTCTGCGAGGGGGCGGAGGATGCCGAGGTGCAGCTGCATCTGCTGCAGGCGATCCGATCCTATACCGGTTTCGGTTCGGATCGAATTACGATTTTAAAAATGACGGAGCATGGAAGGGGAGGATGATCCATGAAAAACAGGAAACGGAATCTGACGGTGATGGCGGTGCTGGTGTTTGTCTGCGCCGCGGTAGCGCTCAACTGGTCGTATAACCAGCGCTGGGGCACGCCCGATGCGGAGATGGTGCTGGCGGAGGACGCGGCGATGATGAAAGCAAACGCGGACACTTCCACGAAAACGGCCGCCTCGGCTTCGGAATACTTTGCCGAGGCGCGGCTTACGCGGCAGGTGTCCCGGGATGAGGCGCTGCAGCTTCTGCAGGCTGCCGCCACGGCGGAGACCGCGTCTCAGGAGACCATTGACGGCGCGGTGAACGCGATTTCCGCCATGGCCACCAGCTCCATGAAGGAGGCGCAGATCGAAAATCTTCTGATCGCCAAGGACTTTGCCGACTGCGTGGTGTACATCGGAAACGACGCCATCACCGTGGCGGTGCCGGCACCCATGGAAGGGCTCAGCGAAGAGGCAGTCGCGCGTGTGACGGACATCATCTGCAGCGAGACGGAGTATGCCGCCGCACAGCTTAACATCATCGAGGTTCGCGCCTGAACGTATCAGCCTGACAGAGGCAGCTTTGCCCTGTCGGGCATTTTCTTTTTCGGCCTGTACAAAAGATTGTCGGGAAAGGCTTTCTTTTTTCGTCAGACTATGGTAAAATACTCTGACTAAATATAGGAGGCAATCTCATGGCCGATAATTACATCACCTGCAGGGAAGAAAACGGCAGCATCAATATTTCTGAAGACGTGATCGCGGGCATGGTTCGTTCTGCCGTGCTGGAGGTGGAGGGCGTTGCCGGTCTCTCGACCACGGCGGGCGCCGAAATCGCGGAGCTCATCGGGATCAAAACGCTCACACGCGGCGTGAAAGTGCAGTTTGAAAATGAGAAGGTCATCGTGGATACGATCATCACCGTGGCCTACGGCAGCAACATCGTGAACGTTGCCCGCAGCGTGCAGGAGAAGGCGTTCAACACCGTCTCCGCCGCCACCGGTATCCAGAACGCGGAAGTCAACGTGCACGTCTCCGGCATCGCATTCGATAAATAAACAGGCGGAGGAAGAGACATATGACAAGAACCGCAGCCAGAGAAATCGCCATTCAGCTTTGCTTTGCGGCAGCCGCGGCGAATCAGGAGCCTTTAGAGCTTGCAGAGCGCTTTTTCGATCGGGAGTATTATGACAGCCTCGGCAGGGAAGCTGAGCTGTTTGAGGAGTACCCGGAGGAAAAGCAGCTTGCCTACATCCGCCGTCTGCTCGCGCTCAGTGCTGAGCATCGGGAAGAGATCGACGCGCTGATCGAAAAATACGCCAAGGGCTGGCGGGTGGAGCGTATCTCCCGCACGGCGCTCGCTGTGCTCAGATGCGCGGTGTGCGAGATTCTGTACATGGAAGACATTCCCAACGCCGCCGCCATCAACGAAGCCGTGGAGCTCTCCAAGGGCTATGACGAGCCGGATACCGTGGCCTTCGTCAACGGCGTGCTGGGCGGCATCGTGCGCGGCGAACTCGGTGAAGCCGTCGAGCAGAACGAAGAGAGCGCGCAGGAGTAAAGGATGGAGAGACAGGCGCTATCCGTCACCGAGCTCAATAACCGCATCAAGGGGCTTCTGGACAGGGACCCCATGCTCGCAGACGTCTGCGTGCGGGGCGAGCTGTCCAACTACAAGATCTATCCCTCCGGGCATCACTACTTCACTCTCAAGGACAGTGAGAGCAGTCTGCGCTGCGTGATGTTCAAATCGAGCGCGATGAAGCTGCGCTTTCGCCCGGAAAGCGGCATGGGCGTGACCGCGTTTGGCCGTGTTTCCGTCTTTCCCCGCGACGGGGCGTATCAGCTCTACTGCACAGCCCTGCAGCCGGAGGGAGCCGGGGATTTGCAGGTGGCTTTTGAGCAGCTCAAGGCCAAGCTGGCGGAAGAGGGGCTATTTGACCGCAGCCACAAGAAGCCGCTGCCCCCGTTCCCGGAGAAAATTGCGATCATCACCTCCTCCGCCGGCGCGGCGGTGCACGATATGATCCGCATCCTGGGTCACCGCTGGCCGATGACGAAGGTCGTGCTGCTGCCGGTGCGGGTGCAGGGTGTGGAAGCGCCGCCGGAGATTGTGGGCGCGATCCGCTATGCAAACGAGTTTTGCGTGGCTGACCTGATCATCACCGGGCGCGGCGGCGGCTCCATCGAAGACCTCTGGGCTTTTAACGATGAGCGCGTGGCGCGTGCGATTTACGCCTCCGAGATCCCGGTGATCTCCGCGGTCGGCCATGAGCCGGACGTGACGATCTCGGACTACGTGGCGGACGCGAGGGCGTCCACGCCATCAAACGCCGCCGAGATCGCGGTGCCGGATTGGCACGAAATGCACGATACGCTCGATTCCCTGGATATTCGCAGCCGTCAGGCCATGCAGAAAAAGCTGACGCAGCTCCGGCAGCAGCTGGATAGCTGTGCGGAGAAGCGCGTTCTGCGCGATCCCGGCGTCTATATCGACAACCGCCGCATGGAGCTTGACCATATGCGCGACCGGCTTGCAGCCTCGGCGGAACGGACGGTATCCGCCGACAGGCGGGAGTTTGTGCGGCTTGCCGCCGCGCTCGACGCGCTGAGCCCGCTGCGTGTTCTGACGCGCGGCTACAGCATCGCGCAGGATAAAGAAGGGCGCAGTGTCAGAAGCGCGGAAAGCCTGAAGCTTGGCGACACGCTGCACCTTCGCTTTGCCGAGGGCGCGGCTGACTGTAAGGTAGAATCTGTCTATAAGGAGAAGGAACATGGCGGAGAAAAAGCTGAGCTTTGAAAATGCGCTGGGGCGCCTGGATGAGATCGTGCGGCATCTGGAGAAGGGCGATCTGCCGCTGAGCGATTCCCTCAAGCTGTTTGAGGAGGGGACTTCGCTGCTCGCCGCTGCCAGCAAGATGCTGGACGAGGCCGAGCAGAAGGTGGTCAAGCTCCGCAAGGGCGCCGACCGCCAGCCGGAAGAGCTGCCCTTTGAGGAGGAATAAGATGAGCGCCGACGCCTATAAAGAAAAAATCGACGCCGCGCTGGAGACGTATTTTCACGCGGAGAGCTTTCCCTTTGCCGAGCTTGCGGAAGCCATGCGCTACAGCCTGCTTGCCGGCGGCAAGCGCATCCGCCCGATGCTGGTGCTCGAGTTCTGCCGGGTAGCGGGCGGCGATGTGGACGCGGCGCTGCCGGTAGCCTGCGCGGTGGAAATGCTGCATACCTACAGCCTGATTCACGACGATCTGCCCTGCATGGATAACGACGATCTGCGCCGGGGAAGACCGACCAATCATAAGGTCTACGGCGAGTGTACCGCGACGCTCGCAGGTGACTGCCTGCAGGCGGAGGCCTTCGGGACGATCCTGCGAAGCTCGCTTCCGGCGGAGCGCAAAGCCGCCTGCGCCGAGATCCTGGCGGGCGCCGCCGGTCTTGACGGCATCTGCGGCGGGCAGTATATGGACATGGCCTGGGAGGGCAGAACGCTCAGCCAGGACGAGCTCAATGACATCAACAACCGCAAAACATCGGCGCTTTTGATCGCGGCCTGCCAGATGGGCGTTGCCGCGGCAGGCGGGAGTGAAGCGATGCTTGACTGTGCCGCGCGCTATGCCGCGGCGGTGGGTCTGGCCTTCCAGATCCGCGACGATATGCTGGACGTGCTCTCTACCGAGCAGGAGCTGGGCAAGCCCATCGGCTCCGACGCCCAGGAACAGAAAAATACATTCATGGCCCTGTACGGAGAGGAAAGATGCGCGGCAATGGTCAAAAAGCTGACTGCCGCCGCGAAAGAGGCTTTGAACGAAGGCTTTACGGATACGGCTTTCCTCTGCGCTCTGGCGGATTCCATGGCGATCAGACGGAATTAAACAGGGTAGACGGGAGCATTTGTGGGAATTCTAGAGAACATTCACTGTTCCAACGATATAAAGAAAGTAAAACCGGAGGAACTGGAAGCCCTCTGCGCTGAGCTGCGCTCGTTTTTGATCGAGAACGTCTCCAAAACCGGCGGGCATCTGGCCTCCAATCTCGGCGCGGTGGAGCTGACCGTTGCGCTGCACCGTGTGTACGATACCACGAAGGATCGCCTGATCTTTGACGTGGGGCACCAGTGCTATGTGCATAAGATTATCACCGGCAGAAGAGAGCGCTTCTCCAGCTTGCGGCAGTACGGCGGCATTTCGGGTTTTCCCAAGCCTTATGAGAGTGAGGACGACGCTTTTATCGCGGGTCACGCCTCCAACTCCGTCTCCGTCGCGCTGGGGATGGCGAAGGCGAGAAGCCTCTTAAAGCAGGATTACGACGTCGTCGCCTTTATCGGTGACGGGGCGCTCACAGGGGGGCTTTCCTATGAAGGCCTGGTCTCCGCCGCTGCCAGCGGCGAGCCGCTGGTCATCCTCTTAAACGACAACAACATGTCCATTGACCGCAATGTGGGCGGTACGGTCAGTCTCCTGCAGAAGCTGCGCGTAAAGCCCGGCTACCGGCGCTTTAAGCAGGAATACCGGGAGCTTTTGAACAACGTCCCGCCGCTCTATTCCTTCAACCACAAGGCGAAGGAATGGCTCAAGACGATGCTGCTGCCGGATAACATGTTCTCCGCCATGGGCTATGAATATCTCGGCCCGGTGAACGGACATGATGTGCGCGAGATGGAGCGGGTATTGCGGGCAGCGCGCGATATGCGAAAGCCTGTCATTGTCCACGCGGTCACACGCAAGGGCAAGGGCTGCGATTACGCGGAGGCGCACCCTGAGCGCTATCACGGCGTCGGCCCCTTTGACCCCGAGACCGGTGAAATCTACGGCGGCGGGGAGAGCTTTTCCGAGGTCTTCGGGAAAACGCTCTGCACGCTTGCCGAGAAGGATGAACGCATTACGGCTGTCACCGCGGCCATGACCTCCGGCACGGGGCTTGACCGTTTTGCCGTCCGCTTCCCGAAGCGCTTCTGCGATGTCGGCATCGCGGAGGGACACGCGGCGGCGATGGTCTCGGGCATGGCAAAGCAGGGGCTTGTTCCGGTATTCGCGGTATATTCCAGCTTTTTGCAGCGCGCCTATGATATGCTGATCCATGACGTGTCGCTGCAGAAGCTGCATGTGATCTTCGGTGTCGACCGCGCGGGGCTTGTCGGCAGCGATGGGGAGACGCACCACGGCATTTATGACGTCAACTTTCTGCGCTCCGTCCCCGGTATGACCGTGCTATGCCCGGCAAGCTTTGGGGAGCTTCGCGCCATGCTGGAGGAAGCCGTCTATAAGGTGGAGGGACCCGTTGCGATCCGCTATCCGCGCGGCGGCGAAGGGGAGTACCGCGAGGTTTCCACTGAGGACGAGCAACTTGTGCGCGAAGGAACGGATCTCACCGTCGTCTGTTACGGCGCCATGATCAACGATGTGCTTGCGGCTGTGCGGCGGATGGAGGAAAAAGGCATCTCCGCCGAGGTCATCAAGCTCAATAAAATCACCTATGCCAAATTCCCGCGCGTCTTTGCCTCCCTGCAGAAAACCGGGCGGCTGCTGATGCCGGAGGAGGTCTGCGCCATCGGCTGCGTCGGCCGCCATCTGCTCGCCCAGGCGAGCGAGGCGGGGCTGCACCTGAAGGCCGCGCGATTCCTGAATCTGGGAGATAACATCGTGCCGCACGGTACGCGCGCGCTGCTGCTGCGTGATTTCGGCGTGGACGCGGACGCGATGGTAAAAGCCGCGGAGGAAATGTGCCGCCTATGAAGAAAGTGCGTTTGGATCAGCTCGTTTTCGAGCAGGGCTTCACCGAAAGCCGGGAGCGCGCCAAGACCACGATCATGAGCGGCCTTGTCTTTGTGGACGGGCAGCGCGTGGACAAGCCCGGCACCGCCGTCTCTCCCGAGGCGAAAATCGAAGTGCACGGCGTGGCGCTTCCCTTTGTGAGCCGCGGCGGCTTCAAGCTCGATAAGGCGCTGAAGGTTTTTCCAGTCGATCCCGCCGGAAAGGTCTGCATCGACTGCGGCGCTTCCACCGGCGGCTTTACGGATGTGCTGCTGCAGCATGGGGCGGCAAAGGTCTATGCCGTGGATGTGGGCTACGGGCAGCTTGCCTGGAAGCTTCGCAACGATCCGCGCGTCGTGAACCTTGAGCGCACCAATCTCCGCTATGTGGATGAGAGCTTGATCCCCGAAGCGCTGGATCTCGCGGTCATGGACGTGTCTTTTATCTCCATCCGGCTGGTTTTGCCCGCCGTGAAGGCGCTCTTGAAGCCCGAGGCCGACTATATCTGTCTCATCAAGCCACAGTTTGAGGCCGGGAGAGAGGAAGTCGGGAAAAAGGGCGTGGTGCGCGATCCTGCTGTACATGAGCAGGTGGTGCGCGGCATCATCGACTTTGCCCGCGAGATCGGCTTTTCCGTGATGGGGCTGGACTTTTCACCCATCAAGGGGCCGGAAGGAAATATTGAATATATCTGTCATTTGAAAAACGGCGCCTATGACGCGCCGGAGCCTGACGTGGCGGCGGTGGTCGCCGCGTCCCACGAGAGCCTGTGAGGTGTTCTTATGATCGCCATTTGCCCAAACCCCTTTCGTGACATTGCTCTGACCTGCACCCGCAAAGTCCGTAAGCTTCTGACGGACGCCGGCTTTGAAACGGCTGTCTGCCCCGTGTTTGCGGATGACGAGCCGGAAGCGATCCCAGCCGATATCGAGACGCGCAAGCTCAGCGACATTGCGGGCACATGCACGCTTGCCGTCGTCATCGGCGGGGACGGTACGCTTTTGTCGGTTGCCCGCAGCCTTCACGCGGCAGCCATCCCGCTTCTCGGCGTCAATCTGGGAACCAAGGGCTTTATGGCCTATGTGGAGCCGGATGAGCTGGAGGACATCGTGCGCGCTGCGAGGGGAGAGAGCAAGATCAGCCGCCGCATGATGCTCTCCGTCACGCTTGAGCGGGAAGGCGAGATCATCCACCGCGATCAGGCGCTCAATGACGTGGTGCTGCACGGCTACGGCGATGTGATCCAGACCACGGCCTGGTGTAACGGCGACAAGATCACCGCCATCCACGGCGACGGCATCATTTTGGCAACCCCCACCGGCTCCACCGGCTATTCCATGTCCGCGGGCGGCCCGATCGTGGAGCCCGACGCGGAGAACATTCTGATCAGTCCCATCTGCGCCCATACGATGGGGGCGCGCACCTTTGTTCTTGACCCGCAGCGAACCGTGACCGTGAAGGCGGAAAAGCTTCACGGCCGCAAGGCCTATCTTTCGGTGGACGGCTATTCCGTCGCCGACCTTAAAAACGGTGATCTTGTCACCGTTCGCCGCTCAGAGCACCAGATCCTGATGGCAGACCCCGGTCGCAGAAGTTTCTATGAGATCGCTTATGAAAAATTAAAATGACGGAGGAATACTATGAAATCCGGCAGACAGAGCGAAATCCTGAAAATCATCTCCGAGCGTGACATCGAGACCCAAAACCAGCTTCTGGACGCGCTGAAGGAGCGCGGCATCCAAAGCACGCAAGCCACCTTATCGCGCGATATCAAGGATATGCGCCTTGTGAAAGAACTCGGCTCCAACGGAAGCTATCGCTACGTCGCATCCCGCAACGAAACGGATAACTATGAAGAAAGGCTCAAAAACATTTTCCGCGAGAGCATCGTATCCTATGATGTAGCGCAGAATCTCTTCATCATCCGCACGCTTCCCGGCCTTGCCAACGGCGCCTGCTCTGCGATCGACGCCATGCATGTGGACGGGCTTGTGGGAACCCTCGCCGGGGACGACACGGCCTTTCTTGCCATGCGCGATGCGGAAGCGGCCAAAAAACTGTACCACGAAATTGAGATGCTTTTTTGATGATTCGGAGTGAGAACCATGCTCAGTGAGCTGCACATTGAAAATATCGCCGTGATCGAACGCTCGGATATCCGCTTTGAAGCGGGGCTCAACATGCTGACCGGTGAGACCGGTGCGGGCAAATCCATCGTCATCGACGCCATCGGCGCCGTGCTGGGCGGCCGCGTGAGCCGTGAGCTGGTGCGCCGCGGCGCGGAAAAAGCGCTTGTGTCCGCCGTGTTTGAAGGCGTGGACGTGGAGGCCTGGCTGCGGGAAAACGAGATCGAAATGGACGATGAGCTGATTCTCCAGCGCCGCATCAGCGCCGACGGGAAAAGCAGCTGCCGCGTCTGCGGTACGCCCGTCACCGCCGCGCAGCTTCGCGAGCTGGGAACGCTCCTCGTGGATGTACATGGACAGAACGACGGGCGGCAGCTCATGGATGAGCGGCGCCACCGCGAGTATCTGGATCGCTTCGGCGGACTGGAAAACGCGGTGGAGAACTATCGGAAAGAATACCGGAAGTACCAGGAAATCTGCAGGGAGATCGACAAGCTCTCGCTCGATGAGATCGAGAAGGAGCGGCTGAGTGAAAGCCTGCAGTATCAGATCAAGGAGCTGGAGCGCGCGGAGCTGAAAGCCGGTGAGAAAGACGAGCTCTGCGCAAGGCGTGATCTGCTCAGAAACTCCGAGAAGCTGACCGAGGCGCTGGATGAGGCGATCGGACTTCTCTACGGCGGCGAGGATAACGCTGTCGCCATGGCGCAAAACGCCGCCTATTATACCAACCGTGCCGCCAATATCGCCAAAGAGCTGGAAAGCGCCGCCAAGAGCATTGACGAGGCGGTGTTCTCCCTCTCCGACGCGGTGGAGACTCTGCGCGACTTCCGGGAGCGGCTGGATTTCTCGCCGGAGGAATACGATCAGCTCGAAAGCCGCATTTCGCTTCTCAACAAGCTTGAGCGCAAATACAGCCGTTCGGACGCGGATCTAATTGCGTATCTGGAGGAATGCCGAGAGAAGCTCGACACGATCCAGTACGCGGAGGAGCGCATCGAGAAGCTGGAGCGTGAGAAAAAAGCCCAGGCCGATCGCTGCCGTCAGGCGGCTGCGGCCTTGAGCAAGAAGCGCCGGGAAATGGCGAAAAAGCTGGAAGAGCGCATCATCACAGAGCTGCGGGAGCTGAATATGCCCTCCGTGCGGTTTGCGGTGGACTTTGCGCCTTTGAGCGGCGGACCCGGTTTTGACGCAAACGGCGCGGATACGATCGCCTTTGTGATGTCCGCAAACGCGGGCGAAGAGCTGGGGCGCATCAGCAAGATTGCCTCCGGCGGTGAGCTGAGCCGCATCATGCTCGCGATGAAAAATGTCTTTGCCGAGAAGGACCCGGTCGGCACCATGATCTTTGACGAGATCGACACCGGCGTTTCCGGCATTGCTGCGCAGCGCGTGGGCGAGAAGCTCTATGCCGTCTCGCGCGGGAAGCAGGTGCTCTGCGTGACGCATCTGCCGCAGATCGCCGCCATGGCGGACAGCCACTACCGCATCGCCAAGGAGGAACGCGGCGGGCGAACCTATACCGAGGTCAACAAGCTTGATCGCACAGGGCGGGCGCAGGAGCTTGCGCGGCTGCACGGGGGCGAAAACATCACCGCCCTGACCCTTGCCTCCGCCGAGGAGCAGCTTTCCGCGTCCGAGCGCTTCAAACGCACTCTTGACAAGGCTTGAATCCTTCGGTATAATGCAAACCGTTAACGCGAGGAAGAACAGAAGTACCCGGTTTTTTCGCCGTTCAGAGAGCCTTCGGTCGCTGTGAGAAGGTCGGCAGAGCAGGGGAATACAGTTCGGAGCGGCGCACCGAAAACGTTTTGTTGAGTAGGCTGCGACGGGTACGCCCGATACAGCGCGGAAGTCTGAGACTTCGTAAGGCTTTCTTCGTGAGGGGGAAGCGTTCAGAGGTGGTACCGCATACAATTGCCCTCTGTCCGAAAGGACAGGGGGCATTTATGATGAATCATGAATGGTGAATAGTTAAGGTGTCGCTTCGCGACGATTATAATTGTGTCCCCGAAGGGGCACTACTACTCTTCATTCCTCACTATTTATTCTTCATTCATATCGTTTGTCCCCAAAGGGGATACCATAATTTTTCATTCTTCATTCTTACAGGAGGTGTATGCATGGGAGTAAAGGAAAAGGCGCTGGCGCTGCACGCGCAGGGCTTTAACTGTGCCCAGGCGGTGCTGGGCGCTCTCGGCGAGTATACGGGTCTGAACGAGAAGACGGCGCTTGCGCTTGCGGCGGGCTTCGGCGGCGGGGTCCGCTGCGGTGAGATCTGTGGCGCGGTGTCCGGCGCGGTGATGGCGATGGGGCTGAGCTTCCCTTGGAACGATCCCGAGGACGCGGCGGCAAGAGCAAAGATCACCAAGCTTACTATGGCCTTTACCAAAGCGTTTAGCGAGGCGCACGGCTGCATCCGCTGCTTTGACTTAAAGCGCGCGGGCGGGCACCCCTGCGGCGAGCTGATCGCGTGGTGTGCCGAACACGCGGAAGAAGTAATCAAAAACAATAGATAGAGGAGAAAACAATGGGTATTTACGAAGAACTGGTTGCAAGGGGCTTGATCGCCCAGGTGACCAACGAGGATGAGATCCGCGATATGATCAACAACGGCAAAGCCACCTTCTACATCGGCTTTGACTGCACGGCGGACAGCCTGACCGCGGGTCACTTCATGGCGCTGACGCTGATGAAGCGTCTGCAGCTTGCGGGCAACAAGCCCATCGCCCTGATCGGCGGTGGCACCACCATGATCGGC
>CACZXQ010000027.1 GCA_902785115.1 Oscillospiraceae bacterium
GGTAACGTGTTCGCTGTCTACTCCTTCCCGCATTTCACTGAGCAGGCGTGAGAGATAGTAGGCGTTTTCAAAGATCCCGCCATACAGCACGATCCTTCCCGGATCGATGAGATAGATCACAGCTTTCAGCGCGCTTCCCAGAGCAGAAACCGCATTGTCCACCACCGTGGCCACGCCATTGTCTCCGTTTTGCGCGGCGAGCAGAACGTCTTCGAGCGTGATGTTCTCCCGTCCCTGCTCCCGGCAGAGCTTCCAGAGCACCGGCGTCCGCTCCTCCGAGAGCTGCGAGATCGCATCTTCCCGAATCGACGAGGGTGAGGCAATGGTTTCCAGGCATCCGCTTTTCCCGCAGGAGCAAGGCTTGCCGCCCCACTTGATAACCGGGATATGCCCGATCTCCGCGCACTGCTCTGTTACGCCGTGCCAGATCCGGTCGTCCACCGAGAGGGCAGCGCCAATGCCGTATTCGCAGCGCAGGAAGAACTGGCTGCCGTCCTCGTGATCCTCGGAGAGGAACATCTGCGCGGCAAACAGCGCCCGGACGTTATTGTCCAGCACGCAGGAATAGCCGGTCAGCGCCTCAAAGCGGTCGCAGAGGGGATAGTTTTCCTGTCGAAGCGAGCCAAAGCTGTTTTTCACCCGGCGTCCGTCGGCGGATGTAAGGCCGCGCACCGCGATCCCCAGGCCGACGATCTGCTTATTGGGGATCGCGTGCTCCTTGGCAAGCTCCAGCAGACGCGTACTCAGCATCGCGGTCGTACTGTCAGCGTCCGCGTGGGGCTCAATGGCGATCTCTTCCGAGAAGATCACCGACCCGTCCAGCCGGACGGCGGACACGATAGTCTGACGCAGATTGATCAAGACGCCGAGCGCCACCCCCGCATAAGGGTCAAACTCCACGAGGATCTCTCTGCGTCCGGCGCCTTCGCCAGGGAGAACCTTTCCCTCCACCAACAGCCCGTCGTTCATCATTTCCGCTACAATTTTTGTAATGGCGGCAGGCGTCAGCTTGAGAGCCTCCGACAGACGTTTGCGGCTCATGCCGCCTTTCTTATGAAGGATGCGAAGCGCCGCACTGCGGTTGTTGCGCTTAACGCCCATCATGTTGTCGCCTTCATACGGCATTTCGCATCGATCCTTTCCTGTTGTTCATTCTCCGCGCAAAGGCGCGCCTTCATGATGGATGCGCCCGCGCAGAAGCAAGACCGCCGCACCTGCCAGGACCACAAGGATGCCGAGCATCTTCTTCGCCGTCAGCTCTTCGTTCAGGAAGAACAGCCCGATAAAGCAGCTCACCACCGGCATCAGCAGCAGACAGAGCTTCACCACCCAGACCTCATAGCGCTTGAGATTGCGGTAATAGAAGAAATAGATCCCCGTCTGGGCGAGTCCGCCCAGCAGTACCAGCCACCAGAGCTTTCCGAGGCTGCCCCAGGCGAAGCCGCCCAGATCTCCTGTTACGGCGGCGCTGCTCCCAAACAGAAGCAGCACCACGAAGTTATTATAATAGGAGATCATGTCTGCGTCCTCATGGTATTTGTCCTGGGCGCGTTTGATGATGAAAGCATTTGCCGTAACGCACATGGCGCTGAGGATGAAAAAAAGATCGTAGACGCTCACGCGCATACTGCCGAAGTCTACGCCAAGCACCATCAGCACGCCGAAGAGCATAACGAAGGTTCCGAGCCAGTCCGAGGCGTAGAGCTTCTTTTTATACAGGATCACCGACACGAGGTTCACCATCAGCACGTCGGTCTTCAAAAGCGCCGTGCCGGTGCTGAGGCTGCCGCCGGCGTAGCCGAGATTGGCAAACAGATCCAGCAGAAAGCCGAAAACGCCGATCATCAGCAGGATGCGCACAGCCTTTCCCTGATGAAAGAGGCGGGAGAAGTTTCCGTCCAGCAGAAGCTGCGCCGTCAGAAACGCCAGTGCCGAGCTGCGCAGCAGAAAGCCCGCCAACAGCGGTGAGCCGGTGGCGCTCACCACCACCTTGCTCACCGCGTAATAGATCGACCAGGCCAGCACCATGCCGCCGATCATGCCGACGGCGCTTCGATTGGCATGCCTCATCTGAGCGCTTCAAACATCGCTCGCAGCGCCGCTTCGTCCAGCTTCACAGGGTTGTTGTTCATCAGCGGGTGCACGGCGCAGTCATGGCAGAGCTTGTCCATATCCACCTCACCCAAATCGGCAAGGTGCGTGCGCAGTCCTGCCATCTCCTTGAACGCGCGGATGCGCGCGGCAAGCTCGTCCGTGTCCTTGAGTCCGACGGCGCGGCAGAGATACTCGAGGCGCTCGTCGGCGTTGATTTTCACAAGGCTGTCGAGCGTAAAGGCGCAGGCTTCCCCGTGGGGCAGATGATAGTCCTCCGACAGCGGATAGCTGCAGGCGTGGCTCGCCGCGGTTTTGGGCAGAGCGAAGCTCAGTCCGCCGAGCAGCGCCGCGAGCGACATGTTGCCGCGCGCTTCCACATCGTCGCCGTGACGGTAGGCATTTTCCAGATTCTCAAGGATCAGCCGCACCGCCTCGATCGCCGTCAGGTCGGGGATCGGCTGGTGGTTTTTGCTCCAGTACCCCTCCAGCGCGTGCGCCATGGCGTCAAGACCGGTGCACATGGTGGTACGCGGCGGCACACCGACGGTCATCAGCGGGTCAACGATGGCAGCCGTGGGCATAAAGGCGGGGTTATTGATGGTCTTCTTTTCCTTGCCATGGCTTACGACGGAGACCTGCGTCACCTCGCTGCCCGTTCCGGCAGTGGTGGGGACTGCAAGGATCAGCAGACGGCTCTTCGCGTCAAAGGCGCGGCGGCCTTCGTAGTAATCAAGGGCTTCCCCTTCGTTCGGCGCGACGGCGGCGGCAAATTTGGCGGTGTCCAGAGAGCTTCCGCCGCCGATGCCGATGACCGCCTGCGCCTTCCTCTCACGGCAAAGGCGCACAGTCTCCTCAATGCCGGAGAGCTGGGGATTCTGTTCCACCCGGGAGAAGACGGCGACAAAGCGCTTGTCCGTCTCCGTCATGGTCATGGCTTCCGGGGCGAAATGCCGCCCACAGACCAAAACGGCGCGCTCTACACCGAGTTCCTCCAGGATCGCAGACAGCTCCCGGAATTTTCCTTCGCCAAACCATATCTTTACCGGCTGGGCGTAAACGAACTCATTTGCCATAAATGCCGTCCTCAATGGCGGAGACCTGCACGGCAAACTTGTGCATATTGGAAGCGCGCCAATCCTCCAGATCCTGGCACCATTCGGTGGCAAGGAAGGTCTTGGTCATCTCCACAGCCATTTCAGGGCCGACGATCCAGCCGCCCATGCAGAGGATGTTGGCGTTGTTGATGGCGCGGGCCATCTTCGCGGAATACACACCCTCACAGGCCACCGCGTAAACGCCCTTGAATTTATTGGAGACAACGCACATGCCGGCGCCGGTCCCGCAGATCAGAACTGCGCGGTCATATTCTCCCTTCTGCACCAGCGGCGCCACGGTGTTCGCCACTTCATAGTAGGGGTGCACGTGCTCGAGATCCACTGTCCCCAGATCGTCAAATTCCACACCCGCGTCCTGCAGATAAGCCTTGATGGTTTCCTTGGCGGAAAAGCCGGATTTATCGCTTCCGATTGCAATTTTCAACCTTTATCTCCTTTCCAGCATCATTTCAGGCTGATAGCTTTCTTCGCCTGCGCCACGATGTTCTCTACGGTGAGCCCCATAAGCTCGCGCAGATAGGGCATCTTGCCCACTTCGCCGAAGCGGTCGGGGACACCGATGCCGACAGCAGGAATCTTCTCCTCTGCCAGCGCCTCGAGCACTGCAGAATGCAGGCCGCCGATAACGTTGTGGTTCTCTACCGTCAGCACCGCGCCGGTCTTGCGAGCAGAAGCGATAACCGACTCCTTGTCGATCGGCTTGATGGTGTGGACGTTGATGACCTCGGCGCTGACGCCCTCCTCCTTGAGCGCTTCGGCGGCGTCCAGCACGTCCTTCGTCATCATGCCGGAGACAAAGATCGTCAGGTCGCTGCCTTCTTTGAGAAGATCTGCTTTGAAGAGATCGAATTTATAGTCCGCGGGGAAAACGGTCGGCGTTTCCTTGCGAAACAGGCGCATATACACGCAGCCCTTGTAGTCAGCCAGCACCGGCATCGCGGCGCGAAGCTGCACCTCGTCCACCGGCTCAAAGATAACCATGCCGGGGATGGAGCGGAGAACGCCGATGTCCTCCATGCTCATGTGAGTGCCGCCGTTGAGCTCGGCGGAGATGCCGGGATCGGTGCCGACAACCTTGACGTTCTGCTTGGCATAGACGATCGAAATTGCGATCTGATCGCAAATACGGCGGGTGGCAAAGGGCGTAAAGCTTTCGATCCAGGGCTTGAAGCCGTAGCTGGAAAGCCCCGCCGCAACAGATGCCATGTCCGCCTCGGCAACACCGCAGTCAAACATCTGCTGCGGGAAACGCTCATAGAGGCTGCGGGTGCCGCTGGCCTTGGAAAGGTCGGCGTCCAGCACGCAGACGTGCTTATCCTTCTCCATCAGTTCCGCCAGGCATTCGGCGTAAACAGCTCTCATTTCCATAATTAAGCCTCCCCTCTGATCTCTGCAATGGCAGCAACCGCCTGCTCTTCGTTCACCTTGCAGTTGTGGTTGCCCGGACCAAGATCCACGATCCACTGCACGCCGCAGCCCTTGACCGTGTTGAGAATGACCATGGTGGGCTTCCCGCTGCCAAGGCCAAGCTTTGCGTGCTTGATGGCTTCCTGCACCTGCTCGACATCGTTGCCGTCCTCCACGTCAATGACGTTCCAGCCGAAGGCGGCCCACTTCTCAGCCAGCGGTGCAACGTCGTTGATCTGCTCGACCGACCCGTCGATCTGCAGCTTGTTATAATCGGTAAAGGCGATCAGGTTATCAAGCTTCTTGGCGGCGGCGAACATCGCGGCCTCCCAAATCTGCCCCTCCTGGCTCTCGCCGTCGCCAATGATCGTGTAGATCGTGGCGCCGTCCCCTTCCAGCTTGCTGCCGAGGGCAACGCCCATCGCGCAGCTGAAGCCCTGACCGAGGGAGCCGGTGGTCATGTCGATGCCGGTGGTGAGGTTCATGTCGCAGTGGCTGGGCAGATGCGTGCCGCCCTGGTTGAGTGTCAAGAGTTCCTTTTTATCAAAATAGCCGCGCTCGGCAAGGGCTGCATAGACAGCGGGGCCGGCATGCCCCTTCGAGCATACCAGACGGTCTCTGCCGGGCATTTTGGGGTTTTTCGGGTCGATGCTCATTTCCTCGAAGTACAGCACCGCCAGTACCTCAACGATCGACAGGCAGCCGCCGATATGTCCTACGCCGAGATGACCGATGCTCTGCATGATATCGCAGCGAATATCCTTGCAGATTTCTCTGATATCGTGATCCAAGATAGTTTCCTCCCGTTATTTAATTAAAGAATCTAACCAAATACAGTTTAACGCTGAACACTGCACTTGTCAACATTAATATTGACAGATTGATTTTGCGAGATTATGATAGTTTCCAGCGTTTATTAATTAGGAGGAACGCCGCATGAACCTCAACACCTTCTCCCCTGTCTATATTCCCGTGGGTGTCCCCACGTTTCATTTGGAAAGCGCACAGGATCAGTTTGAACGCAGCGTTAAGCTTCTCAAGAGCGTTGATGAAAGTTTTGTCTGCCCCGAGGAGATGCTGCTGACGATCGATAAGCTCCGCGCTTATCTGCAGGGACTTAAGCCCAGCCTGATCGTCTTTCAGAACCTGACTTTTGCCAACGCCGCCTATATGTCCGAGGTTCTCCGCCGCTTTGAATGTCCGGTGCTGCTTTGGACGCTGCGCGAGCCTGTCATCGACGGCGGGCGTCTGCGCCTCAATTCGCTGACCGGCGCCTACTCCGCGGCGAATACGCTGCGCGCCTTTGATTACCGTCCCTTCTCCTACGTCTTCGGCGCGCCGGAGGAAGAGGCGGTCATCCGCGCGGTGCGCGCCTGCACGGCTGCCGCGCGTGTGAAACACGCCATGCGTCAGCTCAAGATGTCCGCCGTGGGGCATACGCCACAGGGCTTCGGCTTTGGCCGCGCGCTTGATACGGAGTTGATGAACGTGTTCGGCGTGGAACTGGAGACCATCGAAGCGCGGGAGCTCATCGACATGGCCAGGGGCTATACGGACGAGGAGTGCGCGGAGTACCTCAGCAAGACCGCCTGCATGACCTGCGGACTGGACAAAACCCCTGAGCACAACCGTCTGGATCACGCGCGGCTTTACAAAGCCTATACCGAATACGTCCGCAGCCACGGGATCGGCGCGCTTGCCTCCCGCTGCTGGCCGGATTTCTTCACCGCCTTCGGCACCCCGGTCTGCACGGTGCTAAGCCTGTTAAACGACGACGGCGTCGCCTCCGCCTGCGAGGCGGATATTTACGGTGCACTCTCCATGTGGATCGGTATGCAGCTAAGCGGTGAGCCCGTGTTCTTCGGCGATCCCGTATCGCTCGACGAAGGGGAGAACACTATCACCTTCTGGCACTGCGGCGCTGCCGCCTGCAAGCTTGCCCGGAAGGATACCGGCGCCGAGATCGGTGTGCATCCCAACCGCAAGATCGGCCCTGCCATGAACTTCGGCTGCGAAGCCTTCCCCGAGGCCACCGTGTTTCGCATCGGGCGTGAGCCGGACGGCAGCTTCCGCTTCTTCCTCACCGAGGGTGAGGCGCTGGACAAGCCCCGGCAGTTTATCGGCACCTCCATCGTCGTCAAGACCGACACCGACAGCCGCAGTGTAGTGGAGCGCAGTGTGCAGGACGGCTTCGAGCCGCACTTCGTGGTGATGAAGGGTCGCCATGCCGAAACGCTGGAAGCGCTGGCGGAGATGTTTGGCTTCGAGGTCTGCCGCTACTGACGCGCTTATACTGATCATCGGATGGCGAAAATCTTCGAGGATTCGATTGATTTCGCTGCCAAACCAAAGGGGCTGTCTCAAAACGCATAATCGGCAGTTTTACCGCAGGGGGCGCCGCCCCCTTTCCTGACGAAGAAAACGCAAACAAAGAACAAATCTCCGGCAAATACGGGATTATGCCGTAATCGCCGGAGATTTCTACAACTATTATTCTCTATTCTGCACGCGATGCCGAGGAGCCTGTGGCCGCTCCCCTACGCTTATGCGATAGTCTGTGCCTTAAACTGAAACATCTTCCGTTTTTAGACATCCCCATGCCGACCGTTATGATCTCGTCCCTCGCGGAAGACGGCAGTACCTCTGTGGGTTCCTACTCCCTCTGCTTCCCCTATTACATCGCCGGCAAAGTCTTTGCGCTGACCTTCCTGTGCTATCTATCCATGGGCTATCTCGCCTCGCGCGACGGAAGCTCCGCGGCCATGAACTGGATCGAACAGGGTGTCAACACGCTGGGGCAAGCTTTTCTGCTCTTCGGTGTTGTGAGTCTTCACAAAGCCGGTCTGCGCGAGCTAAGCTCCGAGCTGGCGCTCGGCGCAAAATGATCCGAGAATGATTTAGCGCAAATATGGGACTGTGAAAAGGTCTTTTTCACAGTCCCATTTTCTCTTATGTGTCATTTGCTCACGCAAGATCCGTCAGCTTCAGATCCCGCACCCTGCGCAGGACGATGGCGTTGATAATCACCGCGAACAGTCCTGTGATCGCCGCGCCCCAAAGCCAGGCGAGGGGGTTCACGCTGCGGTCATATTGCACGAACATCGATTCCATCGCGCGCGTGATCTTATACGCGATCCCGGAGCCCATCGCAAGGCCGCAGAGGATGCCGAGAACCGTCGTGACGATCACCTCGCGCAAGACGTAGCCGATCACCTCACCCACGGTAAAGCCGTTGATGCGCATGATCGTCAGCTCGGTCTTTTTCTGCATGATGTAAATATTCGTCAGATTCATCAGCACGATGCCCGCCATCACCGCCGCCATGAAGATAAACAGCGCGACGACAGCCGTCACCAGCACAGAGGAGGAGGCGAAAAGGCTCTTATCCGCGTCCGAAGGCGTATAGCTCTCAAAGCCCTCGATCTGGCGAAGACTGGTAAGAAGTGTCTGCTCATCTGCCCCGTTGAGGCGCAGATAGAAGGCGTTCGTGCGGACGTTCTCCCCGGTGAGGGCAGTGTAATATGCGCCGCTCATGACCATGATGCGCCCGATATAATTGTTGAAGATCCCGGCGACCCTGACCTTTACCGTTTTTGTGCCGCCAAGCGTCAACTCCAGCTCGCTGCCGACCTGCAGGTCATAGCTCTCCGCGGTACGCTTCTGCACAAAAATCCCCTCGTCTGAAGGTGTGAGGACTTCATCCGTCTGCCAGTCACGCAGATGGTAGAAGGAACTGATCTCCGCGATATCGCCGCACAGCAGCTCACCCACCAGGTTTTCTGTAACCCGGAAGGTAACGACACCGTCATACAGTTCGGTGTAGGCGGCGCCGGCATCTCGCAGCGCCCCCTCGATTTCCTCCGCGGCGTCTGCCGCCGTCACGGTGTCAAACTTCACGCGTCCATCATAGTCCACGATTTGCGTATACTGCTTTTCCAGCGCGCCCTCCACGCCCGATTTGAGTGTGAAGCCGATCACCACCAGAGCGCAGCAGCCAGCCACGCTCACGACCGTGACCAGCACGCGCCGCAGGTCTGTGCGGATGTTCAGTAGGATCAGCCGCGAATACAGCGGCAGGAGATGACGCTTTGCCCCGCTCTTCCTCCTTCCGCTCGGCACCTTGGGCTGCATAAGCTGTATCGCCGTGGAACGCATCAGCTTCGTGCAGGCAAACCAGATCGCCGTTATCGCCAGCAGCGCGGTCGCGATCAGCACGATCACAGTCGGGCGGACAAGCAGCGTCGGCTTCGAGGTGTCAAAGGTATAGAAGGGTCTTGCGCTTTTAAGAACGTAGACCTCCATCGCATAGCGTGCCGTAAGGATACCCAGCACGGTTCCAAGCAGGGTGGCACTCAGGCCGAAGAGCAGGTATTTGACGAAAATCTCACGGTTATACAGTCCCAGCGCTTTCCCCGTGCCGACAAGGCTTCTCTGCTCGTCGATCATTTTGCTGATGGTAGCATAGATCACCAGCGCGCCGATCAGCACAAAGAGCATGGAGAAGGTCATCTCGAGGCTGGTCAGATTGCTGCTGCCGAGGGCGAGCTGAACGAAGCTGGAATTGCCACGGCAGTCGAGGAAGATCCAGTGGCTCGGGCTCAAAAGTCCGATTTGGCTGCGCACCTGTCCAAATTGGGACAGGCCGTCCTCGTACGCCGCATAGCCCTCGTTGTACTGGCGTTCACCTTCGTCAAGTTTTTCGCGGCTCTCCTGCAGGACGCGCCTGCCCTCCTCCAGCGTTTTGAGCCCTTCCCGGTACTCCTCCCGTTTGATATACCACTGGTTCAGTCCCTCGCGCAGGGCAGCGGCGCTCTTTGCATATGCCGCCTTGCCCTGGATGTATTTGGCATGTCCCTCGTCCCAGACTCTGCAGGCTTCCGCAAGCTCCGAATAATCCGATCCTACCGCGCCGAGGCGCTCGGCAAGAAAGGCGCGAACCGTTTCCATATCCGGCTCATCTTCCGCGTCGGGCTTCAGCGTCCTGTAAGCGCTCAGCAGCATCTCATCCGGGATATAGCCGGAATTCATCAAAGCAACAGCGGCGGCGTGCTGATCCCAGGTCAAATTGACCGTATAGTCCTCCGTGATGGGGAAGCTGCGCACGCTCGCGTTGGGATCATCCACATCCGGCATGCCGCCTGTAGCCCAAGGGAGAAACATACTCGCCGCTGGGCCGAGAAGCTGGTCGATCTGTGCGCGGATGGCATTGCGGATACCGGCCTTGACCGCCTCAAGCTCCGCCGCCCCGGCAACCAGGGCTTCCCTGCCGTCGGCAAGCTCCTTCTCCGCCGTTTTTGCCTGGAGCTGTGCGCTCCAGAGCTGATCTTCCGCCAGGTCAAGCGCCGCCTTGCCCTCTGCAAGCTGTTGCTCGCCCTCCTCGGCCTCCTGTTCGCCGTCGGCAAGCGCGCTCCAGCCCGCGTCCAGCTCCCCGCGCGCCTGCTCGAGCTGGCTTGAAGCCTCGTCCAGTGCTCTCTGCCCTTCGTCGATCTGCTCCTGAACATGCGCACGAACGTCGTCGTCCCGCCGCGCCGTGCAGAAGGCAGCCGTCTCCTCCAGCCGTGCCGACACCGCTGCTGTCGCCGCCTCATAGTCGGCGCCGAAGCGATCGGGCGCGTCCGCCCTTTCCACGATGACTTCCGCCTTCATAAAGGAGCCTGAAAGCGCGTCCAGATCAAAGGCCTCCGGGCGCACCATGACATACAGTGTATCGGGAATACTGACGCTCGTGTGATCTGGGTGGTTTGCAATGCCGGTGATGATAAAGCTTTCCTCGCGCAGATACTCCGCGCGATCTCCCCCGGCGTTTCGCACCGAAACCGTGTCCCCAACGAGCCAGCCCATCTCCTGCGCGAGGCGCTGTTCCACGGCGCATTCCGCCGCCGTCTGCGGCAGGCGGCCTTCGAGAAGCTGCGTCCAGTTGATACGCTCCGTCAGCGTGATGACGGCGACGTCCTGCCGCGTTTCGCCTGAAGAGACCTTTCCGCTCGTCTGCCAGACAGCTTCGGCATCCCGCACGCCCTCGGTTTCGAGGATGGCGTAAAGATCCTCCGGCGCCATCAGCAGTGTGGATACCAGCTCAAGATCGCGGAAATTGACCGCGTTATACATATCTGATCCGTTTTTCCGCAGCGCACCGTCGGAATAGTCGATTCCCAGGAAGGTCGTCACGCCCAGAAATGCGATCACAATGATGGATAGCCAGGACACCTTCTGCTTCCAGATATTCCGCAGGGCGTCCTTCAGCGCTGTTTTCTTCATCGGCGATCACCACACAAGTTCCTCGGCAGACAGCGGATGCATATTTCTTTTGATGCTGGCGATCTTCCCGTTTCGCACCTTGACGACGCGGTCGGCCATCTTGGCGATCTCCGCGTTATGCGTCACCATCATCACAGTCGTCCCCTGCCTCTTCACGATGTCCTCGATCACCGTCAGCACCTCGATGCTGGTCACATAGTCGAGCGCCGCGGTCGGCTCATCCGCGAGGATCAGCTTCGGCTTCTTTACGATCGCCCGCGCGATGGAGACGCGCTGCTGCTGTCCGCCGGACATCTGGCCGGGGTAGTTGTTTGCGCGATCGGTCAGTCTGACCTTCTCGATCGCGTCCTCCGGGCGCATCGGGTCGCGCACCAGCTCCGCGATGAACTGCACGTTCTCCAGCGCTGTCAGGTTTGGCATCAGATTGTAGGACTGGAAAATGAAGCCGACGTACTCACGCCGATACTTCGTCAGCTCCGCGTCGGAGGGATGGGAGAAGTCCCGCCCTTCGATAAAAAGCTGTCCATCCGTGAGAAAATCCATCCCGCCGACAATGTTCATCATCGTGGACTTGCCGCAGCCGGATTCGCCCAGGATCACCACAAATTCATTCTTGTAGATTTCCAGGTTGATGCCCTTGAGCACCTGCAGCATACCGTCGCCCGAGGGATAGTCCTTCGTCACGTCCTTTAAAACCGCGAGGACTTCCTTCTTCTCGCTCAGATCGACGAGCAGCCCCTTTTCCTCGATGGTGATCGCTGCGAGGGAAGCCATACGCTCACAGAGCTGCAGCTCGTCCCTGTCATAAAGACTGCCGTCCTTTTTGTTGACGATCTGCACGCAGCCGATCACATCATGAAGGTTATTCAGCGGCACGCAGATCATGGTCTTGGTCACAAGGCCGTTATCGTCGAAAACCGTGCCGTCAAAACGCGCGTCCGCCGCCGCGTCCTCTACGATGACGGATTTCCCCGTCTTCGTCACCACGCCCTCAATTCCAAGGCCGTTCTCCACAAGGATGTTGGAGATGTCCACCGGCCCGATATGAAAGAGCGGGCTGAGTTGATCCGTTTTCGGATCAAGGAACCAGATCGCCCCGGCCTCGCTGTTGAGCGTCTTGACAATGGTCTCCAGGCTGCCCGCCAGCGCGTCCTCAAGCTTATCCACTTCCAAAAGCTGCTCCATGATCTGCCAGGTCGCCCGTGCAAAGCGCTTTTCCTCTGCCATCACCGCATGCCCCCCATGTTTTTAGGTTTATTATATAGCAAAGGCCGCCGCTCGACAAGTATTTTGTATTCGCCCTCTATAAGCGACAGAAAGCGTAGCTTCATGTTCCCGCGCCCATCCCGGAAGCCGCGCAGCAATACGCGCCCGCCCTCCGCCGCCATCGGCTCAGAAAAAATCAGCAGAAAGCACCCTCCAGCTCCCGGTTGAACATCACATACTGGGAATCCGGGTCGTTGAAGTCAAAGAGCAGCGGCGCTTCCGCATTCAAAAGATAAGGCCTGTCCATCCGGCTTTTCTCTTTCTCAGTTTTGGCTGTGAATTGTCATGATTGCTTCTCCGCAGCCCTCGGCGGAAATGCGAATGTGGATCTCACCCGGTTTATCGGTGCTGCGCACGACCATGCTGAGCGTGAACGGTCATGCGCACGCGGTACTGGTGATCCCCTATGCCCGGTTCATCACCCGCGAGAGCGCCGAGGCGGTGATTAAGCTGGCGGACAGAGGCGGCAAGGTGCTGTTTATTGATGCTTATCCCGACGGACTCTGCACCGGCGAGGTGCTGCCGGAGGGCGGAGAATACCACATCTACGACGCCTGGCACGACCGCGCTCTCGCCTGGGACGTCGGCGCGCTGAGCGTCGAGCCATACCACAGTCTGTTTCTCGTGAAGGGTGCGGCAGAGAACGTTTATATGTTCCAGCTTCGATATCTGCTCAGCCCTTTCTTGACTTGCTTCGGTTAACGCGGAATCAATTCTTGTGGCAGCTATTATCTTCTGTTATAATTGATAAGACGAGCATCAGCCGGCGCTCGTCTTTTACAAATGAAGACCATTTAAGACAGCAAAAATGTTGATCGACGGTGAACGATTGCCGTCGGTTGCGTGTATGATGAAGTCACATAAGAAAAAAACCGAACGGGAGAAAACCATGAAATTCTTTCATCTCGCCGACCTGCATTTTGGAAAAATGCTCCACAATGTTTCGCTGGTTCAGGAGGATCAGCCCTTCTGGATCGAGCAGTTTTTGAAGGCGGTCGATGCGCAGCAGCCGGATGCGGTCGTGATTTCCGGCGACGTGTATGACCGCCGCTCTCCCTCGCCGGAGGCGATGCAGCTTTTCGACCGTCTGCTGACCGGGCTCGCCACGCGGGGAAAAAGCGTTTTTGTCATTCCCGGCAACCACGATTCGGATATCCGGCTGTCCCACGTCAGCGGCTTGCTGCGGGATCAACAGATTTACATTGCCGGAGAGCTGAGAAAGGAGCTGCAGCACGTCACCCTCACGAGCGACGGCGTGCCTGTCACCTTCTGGCTGATGCCCTTCGTGTTCCCCCGCCTGGTTTCGGATTGCAGGGTGCTCAACGACCCGGATATCTCGGGCTACGACGAGGCAGCCCGCGCGCTGCTCGCCGCGCAGGAGATCGACTTTTCCGCCTGCAACGTGCTGCTTGCACACCAGAATGTCCTGCACAACGGCAACGCGCCGGAGCACAGCGATTCCGAGAGCATCATAGGCGGGCTTGGGGAGATCGACGTTTCCGCCTTCGACGGTTTTGACTATGTGGCCTTGGGGCATATCCACAACCGGCAGCCTGTCGGGCGGGAGACGGTGCGCTACGCCGGCTGCCCGCTCTACTATGATTTCTCGGAGACGGATCGCAGCAAGGCACTCACCCTTGTGACGATCCGCGCCAAGGACGATATCACGGTCGAGAGCGTCGAGATCCCGCTGCTGCACCGGCTCAAGCGGGTCAGCGGAACGCTGGAGGAGATTCTTGAGTTGGGGCAGGCGCTCACGGACAAGGATAGCTTCTATATCCAGGCGATCCTCCGCGATCGGCACGTCCCGCCGCGCGCGATGGATCAGCTCCAGGCCGTGTTCGGCAGCGCCCTCGTCAACGTCAAGCGTGAGCCAACGAACGGCGCGGCAGAGGCTGAGACCTCCACACGCAGCGCCGCAGCAGGCATACGCAGCACGGAGGAACAGTTTGCGCTTTTCTATCAGGAGACGCAGGGTGAGTTGCTGGACAATGCACAGCGTGAGCTGATCGAAAAAGCGCTCGATCAGCAGGGGCGGCGCAGCGGAAGCTTCTATACGGATGCGAAAGAGGTGCCCAATGAGGACGCGGAGGAATTGATCCGGCTGCTGCTGAAGAACACGGAGGAGGACGAGTATGAGACCGCATGAACTGAAAATGAAGGCCTTCGGTCCCTTTGCGCAAGAAACCATCGTAAATTTCGACGCGATGGGTGACAACGTCTATCTGATCACCGGGGAGACCGGCTCCGGAAAGACCACGATCTTTGACGCCATCGTCTATGCCCTCTATGGCACAGCCAGCGGCAGCGGCCGCAGCGCGCTGGGAACCGAGTCTTTCCACAGCGACTATGCCAAGCATGGGAAGAGCCGGGATGAGATGCGTGTAGAGCTCAGCTTCACGGAGGGGCAGTATCGCTATACCGTGATGCGTCGGATGTACTGGGGCAAGAAGGGCGAGGCGGCGAAGGCCATCAAGGAGGCCGAGCTGACAGAGGGCGAGAACCGGCTCGCCACCGACAAGGGAACAGAGGGCAAGAACAATGCCGTCACGGACAAGATCATCGAGATTACCGGGATGGACGCCGGGCAGTTCCGCCGGATCGTCATGCTGGCGCAGGGCGAGTTCCAGCGCTTTCTCGAGGCCGGGAGCGGCGAGCGCGGCGAAATCCTCGGCAAGATCTGCGATAACCGGCGGCATACGGATCTGCAGCTCAGGCTGAAAGCGGCAAAGGAGGCGCTGGATAAGAAAATCGCCGACACCGCCGTGAGCACGACGGCGCAGCTTAATCTGCTATCGCTCCCGACAGACACGCCGGACACGGATCGAAATGCTCTTCAGACGGATCACCCGGCGCTCTGTGATACGCTCGAGGCTGTGCTCAAGCGGCAGGAAGCGAGCTGCGAGGAGCTCAAAGCGGCTGTGGACGCGCTGGACGCGAAGGAGCGCGAACTGAACGCTGCGCTGGTGCAGAGCATGGCGGACAACGAGCGTCTCGGACAGTTGGAGGACGCGCGCAGCAAGCTGGACGCAGAGGAAAAGAAAGCGGGGCAAATGGACGCCCTGTGGAAAAGGATCGAGCTTGCAGAAGCGGCTGAGAAGTTACTGCCGCTTGAGAAGACGTGGAGCGAAGCAAAGAAGGCGCTTTCGAACGCGGAGACGAAAATCGCAGCGCTGCAGGATGTGCAAGCGCTCCTGATGGAGCAGCAGGAGCGCGCAGATGCGGACAAGAAGGAAACGGACGAGCGCTGTGACGCTCAGCTCGAAGCACTCCGGGAGCAGCGGGACAAGCTGAACAAGGTGCTGGACTTCTACCCGGAGCTGGAAAACGCGCAGGCTGAGCAGGCGCACTGCGAGGCTGCGCTGAAAACGGCCGCGGAGAACGCCCGGTCGGCGCAGGAGCACTTGACTGCTCTCGAAGGAAAAGCGGAGAAGCTGAACGCGCGCCTTGCAGAACTCGCGGGCGCCGGGGAGGCGGCCGTTGAGAACGCCCGGCGCGAAAAAGAAGATCGGGAATATCGGCTCACCAATCTCGTTGCGTTGCAGAAGGCCATCAAGCAGGTCGTGGAGCTGACCGGCGAGGAGCGCCAACTGGAGAAGGAGAAGGAAACCGCTGAAAGCAAGGCGCTGGAAGCGGAAGAAACCCACCTGCATCTCAGCCGTGCCCAGCGTGAAGGGCGAGCCGGTCTGCTCGCGCAGGAGCTGACACAGGCGCTAAAAACCGCAGAGAGCGCCGTCTGCCCGGTCTGCGGCGTCGTCCACACCAGGGCGGATATCCCCCACTTCGCCGCCGCGCGGGGCGACATCCCGAGCGACGAAGCGGTCAAGGCCGCGCTCGACACGCGCAACGACCTGGAAAAGGCCGCGCAGGAGCTTAGAACATCCCTTGCGGCGATGCGGAGCGAACGCCAACTCAAGCAGGAGTCGGTTCTTAACACGGCGAGTGTGCTCCTGGAGCTTACGGACTGGACAGCGGTAGAGGATGGCTCGGTCGTCGCGCGAGAGATCGCGCTTGCCGAACAGGCAGTGACGGAAGCAAAGCAGGCTTTTGACAAGGCTCTCAATAACGCAAAAGCGAAACGCAAAGCAGAGACCGGGCTGAACGATCTGGCGCCCGATCTGCAAGAGGCACAAAGGCAGGCGCAGGAGAACCAATCCGAAAAGAACAAGGCGGAAACGATGCTGCAAAGCGCGAAGACCGCAGTCTCCGCCTGGGTGAAGAAGCTCGAGGGCTTCCCTGCCGACCGGACGGCGGCGAACGCGGAACTCAACGGGATCAGCAGGGCTGCCGAAGAGCTTGCACAGCAGAAGCGGGACGCCGAAAAGCGTCTGAACGATGTAGCCCTCGCCATCGGTGAGAATAAGGGACAGCAGAACACCGCGCAGGAGAACCGCACGCAGCGTCAGCGGGTCTGCGGCGAGGCCGAGGAGGCCTACCGTATCGCGCTGGAGCGACGCTTCTCAACGGAGGAGACCTATCGCGAGGCGCTGCGCCCTGCGGGAGAAGCGCTCGACGCCCTGCAGCTTGAGGTCTGGCTCAAAACAAGTCGGCATGAGCTCAAGCGCTATGACGACGGGCTCTCTGCCTTGAAGGGCAGCGTTGAGCAGCTTGAAGCGAGCACTGCGGGGCTCTGCCATGTCGAACTTACGGAGCTGGAAGGACGCCTGACAGCGCTTCGCGAGACGCTGAAAGCCCAGCGGGACGAAGCGGGCAAGGCAAACCGCGACCTCGAGACGAACAGGAAAGTCCTTGAAGCGCTGCGCGGCATCCAAAGGGAAAAGTCCCGCTGTGAGAGAGCGCAGAGGAAGCTCAAGCCGCTCTCGGATGCCGCCAACGGCAAGACGCTTTTCAGCCGTTACGTTCTCGAGGACTTCTTCCGTGAGATTCTGGAGCAGGCCAACCTGCATCTGGATACGATGACAGGCGGAGAATACCAGTTTGTCAGAGCCGACAGCGGCGACGGGCGGAAGCTCCAGGGACTTGGCCTCCGGGTGCTCAACACCATCACAAACCAGGAGCGCGACACCGCCTCGCTCTCCGGCGGTCAGTCCTTCGAGGCATCCCTGGCGCTGGCGCTCGGCCTGTCCGACATCGTACAGCAGCAGAGCGGCAGCCGCATCCGCATCGACAGCATGTTCATCGACGAGGGCTTCGGCTCGCTCGACAGCGGCCGCCTTGACTGCGCGCTCGAGGTGCTCAAGCACCTGTCGGCCGGGAACCGTCAGGTTGGTATCATCTCCCACGTTGCCGCGCTTGAAGACCTGCCGAAAAAGCTCCGCGTGATCCCCGGATCGCGCGGCAGCAGCGTCCGCGTTGAAACCGACGAGGTGTGAACAACCGCGGTGCAAGATACGATCCCGAATTATCGCAATGGAGCTGCAGCATTGCTTTCGATTTTGCTGCGGCTCCATTTTTTACGCGATTTCATTTGAGTCATCTGCACCCATGATCCGTACGACACCGCTTGATGCTCCTATTCCTTATCCTCCGCCTCAAGACGGTCGCGACCCCGCCCCATGGCCTCATGTATCGCGCTAAAAGCTGAGGTGCTTTGATCTCCGGCGAGCTTACTGCGCAGGAGAAAAAGTTCTTCCCGGATTCAATTCACTTGCGGCAAGACATCCTGTTAAAGGTATACTCTTATGAACACAAGAAAAGAGCGAGATGTTCTTTCCCTCTTATCTATCATATCTGGGGAATATCCACACTAAAGTTGGAAGAAACCAGTATTCGCTTTCAGCCCGGTTGAAGAAAAAGTCCACATCATATTTCCAATAGCTCTTCTTTGTCTGCGGCTTGATTTGTCATCCGGTGAATGATATACTCCGATTATCCGATGCGCCGATCCGGCATTTCACGGACGCCTGAAAAACAAGCGCTGCAAGGCGGAAGACACCGGCCGGGGCGAAACCCCGCGTCGAAACCTATGGCACCGGCGGCGCAAAGAAGCAGCGCTGAAGCCCGTGTCACAAGCACGAAAAAGCAGTAAGGGTTGGGATAATATGAAGCCAATGGAAGCGAAGTTCATGCAGCGTCTGAAGCCTCTATTCTCTCGCAAGTATGTGTATGCCTTGACTGTTTTTCTGCTCTTCTGCTATTACATGCTCTGGCAGGTCAACTTTTATCTTGCAGAATCCCTGTATCATACCTACTACATGATCGTTGTGCCGGTGCTGGTCGGCGGTGTTTTGTATTTTCGCCGGCTGCGGGATGGCGTGGAGGCTCGGCTTCTGACGGTATTCTGGCTATGGGTCTGGCTCAGCCGTGTGCTCAACGGCAGCCCGGCTCTTGACCGGGATTTCCGCTTCGTTTTTGATCTTGCGCTGATGATCCCCTCTTCCTTGACTGTTTCAGCGCAATCGTCGGCGGCTTCTACTTTGTGATCGGGATCATTGCTCTGTCCGCCTTTCTCCGCCGTACACAGTTTGTCAATCCGATCACGGGAGGCTATCTCGGGATCGATGGCGCAACCGACTTTCTCCGTATCAACATCCTGGATACGCACGCAAATGTCACAGCGTATTGGTACCTGATGGCCTTGTTTCTGATGATCTACCAGTTTTTCCACTGCAAGCGCAAGCTGTGGCGTATCACGATCGTACTTTCTTCCCTGCTCGATCTGCTCGTGATTGCCGTAAGCTATTCCCGCAGTGTGCGGCTGTCCATGGCGCTTGCCTTTGCGATGCTCGCGGGAGCGCTGACGCTCCGCTTCTTCACGCGTGCAGCGCGCATTCCGCGTGTGCTGATCGCCGCTGCCGCTGCGCTCTTTGTTCTGTTTGTCGCTTATGAAGGCTCCGCTCTCACCGCTTCTGTCGCAGCGACGCTTTCCAATCAGATCATCAGCCCCCGAACGATCGTCGAACCCGCTGCCGAGAACGAAAGTCCCAAAACGCAGTCGACGTCGGAAGTTTCTGCACAAGCCGCGCCTTCGCCTCCCCTTCTGGCGCAAAGAGATCCTCGAAAAACGGATACATTGGATCTGCTGTCCTCAGGCCGTCTGCATATTTGGCGCAGCGCTTTTCAGGTGCTCGCCGTGAAGCCCTCCGTGCTGTGGAAAGGCCAGCTGAGTTCTGAGGTCATGACGATCGCCAACACCTTCACAAACCCGGCGGAGACGGGCGGAGTCCCTGCCCATTTCCACAATTCGCTTCTTCAGGTGCTGATGACGACCGGACTCCCCGGTCTGCTGATGGCGCTTGCTTTCCTGTTTTTCGTGATACGGCGCGCTGTTTTTCTGCTTGGTCGCGCAGTTCATTCGGCGCCCCTTGATATACTGTGTGTGGCATTGCCCGTGATCGCGTCTCTGCCGCATTTTCTGCTGGAGTCCTGTCTCTTTACCTCCATTGACGCGCGGACGCTCTTTTATTTTCTGATGTGCGGAATGCTTACAGGCTGTTGTAATGATCATGATAATTGGGGCTGTGATAAATCACAGCCCCATTGTTTTCCTTATTTCTAAAGAGCAATGCCCCGTCGCTTTTTAACTCCTTCTGTTCTATGGTCTTTCCGACGCGATTGGCAAGAAAGTGGACGGCTGCACATATGAAAGAGACAAGCATTTCCCCGTATTCTCCGACGCGCAAGTTCTCCTTGTTGCAGATGATGGGCGTATCGAAGCTTCCAACGGCAAGACAGGCCTCTCGCCGGTAGGCGGAGCAGACGTTGGAATCATTCCTGCCTCTCTCCTTTACAGCTTCAGCTTCCCATCCAGAAACTGCTGATACCGGTTGCAGATACCCGGCACATCGGTGCCGAAGGCGATCTGCCGACCCTTGTCGAGCCACAGAACCTTGGTGCACATATACCGCACCTGTTCGAGCGAGTGGGAGACGAGGATCGTGGTCGCGCCGCCGGAGATGACCTCGCGCATTTTGGCCTCGCTCTTTTTGCGGAAGACCCCATCGCCGACCGAGAGCACCTCGTCCAAAATCAGGATGTCGGGCTTCACGAGGCAGGCGATGGAAAAGGCGAGGCGGGACTTCATGCCGGAGGAGAGCTGCTTGAACGGGCGGTCCTCGAAGCCCTTGAGCTCAGCGAAGGCGATGATCTCTTCGTACTTCTCGTCCATGAATTTGCGCGTATAGCCAAGCATCGCGCCGCGGAGGTAGGCGTTCTCCTTCACGGTGAGTTCCCTGTCGAAGCCGCTGGCAAGCTCGAGCAGGGCGGCGATGGAGCCCTTGCGTCGGATCCAGCCCTCGGTAGGGACCATGATGCCGGACACTGCCTTTAAGAGCGTGGACTTGCCCGCGCCGTTGGCGCCGATAATGCCCAGCATCTCGCCGCGCTCAAGGGTAAAACTCACGTCCCTGTCCGCCCAAAATTCCGTGACATGGTAGTTGCCGGTGAGCTTGCGCATGACATATTCCTTGAGGCCGATGTCTTTGAAATCGCCGGTGATGTATCGGATGGATACCTTGTTTGCTTCCAGAATACTCATCACGCCACCTCACACATAGTACAGGAATTTGTGGTTGAACTTCTTGTACATCCAGCAGCCGACGCCAAAGACGAGCAGCGCCTCCGCGGCCATCAGCAGGTGATATTGCCACGAGAGCAGGGAGGCGTCGATGACAATGACGCGGAAATACTTGATGATGACATAGACAGGGTTTACGAGAAACAGGCGCTGCACCCGGGGGCTGTAGTTGTCCACGGAATAGAAAATGGCGGACACGTACATGAGAAGCTGTGTGAAGACGCTCCAGAGGTACTGCATGTCCCGGAAGAAGACGAACAGTGCCGACAGGATCAGCCCGATGCCGAGGTTCAGGAGCACAAGACAGGCGATCGGGTACAGCAGCAGGAGAAAGCGCCAGGTGAACGTGATATGGTCGAGCGCACAGAACACGAAGAACACACAGAGCGTGAGGCCGAAGTTGATCAGGCACTGGACGTTTTTGGAGAAGAGGAACAGGTACTTCGGGATGTTCACCTTGGTAAAGATGCCGGCGTTATCCATCAGGGCGGTCATGCCCTCGTTGGTGGACTCGCGAAAAAACGAGAACACGAGGTTGCCACAGAAGAGATAAGTCGTGTAATGCGGTGTGTTGCGGCCGAAGAAGCGCGTGAACACGAGCCGCATCACCAGCAGGTGCAGCAGCGGTGCCAGCACACTCCACGCCACGCCGAGCACAGTGCGCTTGTATTTCTTTTTGAAATCGCGTTTGACCAGCTCCTCAAAGAGGAACTGGTGGGATTTGAGCTTTTGGAACATGGTTCCTCCTGATGTGCTTAAAATAGGATTGGCACGGATGAACAGGCTGGACACGGGCGTGCTCAGCCTTGGTTTTTTATTTGCCTTTCTTTGGATGAAAAATGCGTTCAGCGTGCTTGACCAGCTTGGGGTAATTCTCCCGACTCTAGGTGGCTTCCTCGTCCTTCCACAGTCCCATGTGGTATAGTGTGCGTCGGAAGGTGTACCACGCGCCATGATCGTGGTAGCATTGTATACCGCCGCGGACTTTGTTAGATAATAAATCTATAGTCCTTTCATTGTAAGCAGACTTGGAAGCGCGGATGGCGTCTGCTTCGCGTCTATTATTTATCTGATTACTTTTACTTGGCTTTATATCCTTAACCGATAAAGAGGATAACCAAATTCTGTGCGTTATCGTGTCTTTTTCGCCGAGGAAACTATCATATTTTTTGAGAATACGTGTTAATTGTTCATCGTTCCTGCCGTCACATACATTACTATGCCACAGCCCGCTTTCCTGAGTTCCTTTAACATACTTGAGGGAGACGGGATTGCCTGCTATTACCACGGGAGTCCCATTCAATATTTGCATGGCCTTGAGCCACAAATCATCGGCGTATAGACACAATGATTGTATTGCATCTATGTTAAATAACTCACTATGCATACAATGAGGTGGAAACAATGTACCTGCACCACTTGTTGCAAAAAGGCAATATGATGGAACACCTACTGTTTTATTTTCCTTCTCCCATTCAGCATAAGGAGCAATTGTTCTATCGTTATCAAATGCTATCAAATGCGCACGCATAGCCGATACTGCATATGGGAACTTCACATATGATCGTATAAGCTTTTCGATCAGATCGTTTTCATAGCAAATATCATCGTCAACAGTTATAATAATTGCTTCCGGATATTCGAGCATTGCTTGATAGTATTTTTTATGAGATTTCAGATCTCGGCACCATCTTATTTCAAAGCAGTCATCAACTGCAGATTGAAGTTCCACGGGCAATGATTCCAAGCCGTCAGGAAACTCTTCCTCAGCGAGCCATAGAATGATTTTATCAGCGCTGACGGTTTGGTTTTTTATCAACGTGATTACATGGCAGACAGAATGAATTCTTGCAGGATAGGAGGTCAGGGATACATATATTGGGTTGCATACTAAGCACTTGAGCAGACTATTTTGAATTGCTTTGTTCCTTTTATTTACAACCTCATCATTCGCCAACATCAGAACAAGCTCAAGATAATCATTATCACGAATGCAACGGAAATAATTATAGACTAATACTTCCCACATGCGAAACGCCATGAAATATGGCGAAACAAGCCGGGAAAACGAGATTTCCCCGCCATTATGTCGCTTGAAAAGTTCCCGGAAC
>CACZXQ010000028.1 GCA_902785115.1 Oscillospiraceae bacterium
GCGGGCACGAGCCGAAAGGCTGTGCGTGAGGAAAGTCCGGGCTCCACAGGGCAAGGATAACGGGTAACACCCGCCAGGGGCGACCCTCGGACAAGTGCAACAGAAATAGTCAGCCCCGCGCAAGCGGGGTCAAGGTGGAAAGGTGGGGTAAGAGCCCACCCGTCGCGTGGAGACACGTGGACGCTGTAAACTCTATCCGGAGCAACACCGTGGAACGGGAGCATACAAGGCCTGCCCGGCCGCTCTCAGGAGGTGGCTTGAGCTTCCCGGCAACGGGCAGCCACAGATAGATGGTCGTTCAGGGGGAGCGATCCCCCGGACAGAACCCGGCTTACAGGCGCGCTCGCCTCGAAAACAGCAAAAACGGCATCCCGTCGGGGATGCCGTTTTTGCTGTTATTCAGTTACAGCACATGCACCGAGTCGGCCTCGAAGACCAGGGAGCATTTATCGCCCACCTGATAGATGTGCTTGTTCTTGGGGTTATGCTCCTCGAGCTTGACAAGGGTACTGCCCACCATCACATGGTAGTTCTGGTACGAGCCCATGAAGCAGGAGAGCACCACCTCGCAGGGCAGGCCGCCCGCATCGGCAAGCCGCGCCGCCTCGGGACGGAGGACGACGGTGTACTCCTCCCCTGTTTTCATGTCCGGCCGACCGGGAACGCGCAGGCTGTTGCCCTCCACATCCAGCGTCACATACCCGCCGTCCGCGCCGCGCATCCTGCCGCGCAGGAAGTTTGCCTCCCCGATAAAGTCCGCCACGAACTCGTTTTTCGGGTGGTAGTAGATTTCCTGAGGGCTGCCCATCTGGGCGACCACGCCCTTATTCATGATGATGATGTTGTCCGAGAGCGCCATCGCCTCGGACTGGTCGTGCGTGACGTAGATCGCCGTGATGCCGACGCGCTGCTGAATGCGGCGGATCTCCGTGCGCATCGAGACGCGAAGCTTCGCGTCAAGGTTGCTCAGCGGCTCGTCAAACAGCAGCACTGAGGGCTCGATCACCAGCGCGCGTGCCAGCGCGACGCGCTGCTGCTGGCCGCCGGAGAGCTGGTTGGTCATGCGCGCCTCCATCCCGTTCAGCTCCACAAGGTCGAGGATCTTCATCACGCGCTCGCGTATCTCCTCCTTCGGCACCTTGCGAAGCTTGAGGCCGTAAGCCACGTTGTCGAACACGTTATAGTGCGGCAGCAGCGCGTAGCTTTGGAAAACCATCGCCGTGTCGCGCTTATTCGGCGTCAGCGCGTTGATCGGCTCCTCCCCGAGATAGATTTCCCCCTCGTCCGGGCTTTCAAAGCCCGCGATCATGCGCAGCGTGGTGGTCTTGCCGCAGCCAGAGGGGCCCAGCAGCGTCACGAAGGAGCCGGGCTCGATGGACAGGGAGGTGTCCTTCACGGCGTAGAAATCCTTGCCGGTCTTCGGGTCCTGATAGATTTTGGAGATATGCTCCAGTCTTACGCCCTTTTTCACTTTCTCCATGGCTTATTCCTCCTTCATTTTTCTGCTGGTGCCGAAGTGCTTGATGAAGAAATTCATCAGCAGCACCGCGCCGTAGGTGATGATGATCAGGATCGTTGCAAACGCGCAGGCCAGGCTAAACGAGCCCTTCTCGGCAAACTCGTTGATCTGCACCGTGATGAGCAGGTACGAGGGCGTGACCAGCAGGATGATTGCCGAGATGGCGGTGATGCTGCGCACGAAGGCAGTCACAAGCCCCGACAGGAAGGAGTCCTTGATGAGTGGCAGCGTCACGGTCATAAAGACCTTGAAGCTGTCCGCGCCCATATCGTAGGCCGATTTCTCGATGGACTTGTCGATCTGCCGCAGGGCGGAGATGCCGCTTCGCGTCCCGGTCGGGAGCGAGCGCACCACGAAGACGATGATCAGAATCAGCCCCGTTCCGTAGATGCCCTGCAGAAAGCCCGTGTGGAACAGGCCGCCGGAGAACCCACGGATGTAGCCCACGCCTAGCACCGTGCCGGGAACCGCCATGGCGAGCATAGACACCGCCTCGATAAAGCCCTTGGCCTTGAACTTGCGCTTGACCACGAGATAGGAGATGATCATGCTCAATAGCGCCGTGATGGGCGAGGCAATCAGCGAGAGCACAAAGGAATCCTTAAAGGCCTTCAGGCCATGGTAGCGCGTAAAGACCAGCTTGAACCACTTGGTGGTCAGCGGGAAGAACTTATAGCCCCAGGTGGGGAAGAGTGCGCCGATGGGGACGCAGATGTACATGAGGATGACGAACAGCGCCGCCGCGGAACAGAAAATCGTGAGTGGGATCTTGACGCTCTTATCCTCGATGAGCATACGGGCGCGGCTGGCCTTGCCGGTGAGCGTTGCGGCGGTCTTGGCCTCCAGGTAATACTTCTGCACCGCGAACATCACCAGCGTGATGCACAGCAGCACCACCGCCATCGCCGCGGCGCCGGCCTTGTCGTAAGCGCCGGTGATCTGCAGGTAGATCGTAGTCGCGAGCGTATCATACGAGCCGCCGATGATCATGGGGTTTGCAAAGTCCGCAATGGACTCGATAAAGGTCACCAGAAAGGCGTTGCCAAGCCCCGGCAGCATCAGCGGCAGCGTCACGTCCGCAAATACCTTCCAGCGGCTCGCGCCCATGTCGCGCGCGGCCTCCTCCAGCGAGGGGTCGATGTTTTTTAAAAGCCCCTTGAGCATCATGTAGCAAACCGGGAAGAAGGTCAGTGTCTGCACGATGACGATGCCCCAGTAGCCGTATACGCTGTTGTCGTAGATGTGCAGCAGAAAGCGCGTGATGAGCCCCGCCTTGCCGAAGAGCATGATCATCGAAAGGCTCAGCACAAAAGGCGGCGACACCACGGGCAGCATGGACACGACCTTGAACAGTCCGCCGACGAATCTGTTCATGCGTACATAGACCTCCACATACGCAAACAGCAGCCCGATGAGCGCCGAGAGGATGCCCACGACAAAGCCGACCTTCAAGGTGTTGCCGATCGCCCGGGTGAAGGAGTGCATCTGGAACACGCGCTGAAAGATGCCGAGGCCGAAGCTCCCGTCCCCGACGAAGCTGTCCACCAGCAAAATCGCCAGCGGGTAGAGGATAAACAGAGTCAAAAAGGTGATCAGAAGAACAATGGTCGTCACGAGGATCGGATCGGCCAGAAGCTTCTTGCGGTCAAGGGAAGCGCCCTGACTTCTTGCCATAGCTTCATCTCCTTTGCAATATTGAAAGAGGGCGGCGGGATCGCCCGCCGCCCTCGCGGTTCTGAAATAGAGAATAGTGAAGAGAGAATCATGAATCGTTGCGGTGTCGCTTCGCGACGATTATAATTCATCCCCGAAGGGGAACCCTTAACTTTTCACTTTTCGTTATTCACTTTTCACTTCCAAACCTCACGAGGTTTGGAATCTGCCCTCGCCCACGTCGGCGCCGGCGGCTTCGATGGCGGCCATGACGGCCTCCACGTTCGCGTCGGTGTCTTCCTTGGCGGCGGCGAAGTCATAGCCGTCCCACACGAGGCTGGGATCGAGGCCGAAGTCTGTCGCGACCGCGGGCTGCTCGGCATTGTCGATCACCAGGAACTGGTAGGAGCCGTTCTCGGCGGCAAGCTCCACGCAGTCGGGGCTCAGTGCGTACTCGACGAACAGGCGCGCGGCGTTGAGGTGTGCAGCGCCCTTGAAGATCGCCACGGGGCCGATCTCACAGGCCGTACCGTCCTGCGGAACGACGAGGCCGACGTTCTCATAGCCGTTATCGACGATCTGTGTGATGCCGTCGTGCAGGAAGCCGATGCCGATGACGCACTCACCGGTGCCAACATTCTTGGACGGGCCGGAGCCGGACTTGGTGTAGACCTGAACGTTCTTGTCGAGGTCAACGAGGTACTGGATGCCGTCTTCCTTGCCCTTGAGCTGGATCATGAGGTTGGCAACCAGCTTCGGGGTACCGGCGGTCTTGTAGTTGGAGAGCCAGATCAGCCCTTTGTATTCGGGCTTGAGCAGATCGTCCCAGCTCTGGGGCGCTTCGAGACCCAGGCGCTCGAGCTCATCAGTGTTCACCATGAAGCCGAGCAGGCCGGTGTAGATGCCATACCAGTAGCCGTCGGGATCCTTGTAGAGATCCTTCATCAGATGGGAGGCGTTGATGGGCTCATAGGAGTTATCCAGGAAGCCCTTGGCAGCCAGGCCGTCATAGGGGTTGTTCGTGCCGCCGAACCACACGTCGGCAGAGGGCTTGCCGTTCTCTTCCTCGATCTTCGCGGGAACTTCGCCAGTGGACAGGCGCTGATAGCTGGTCTTGATGCCGTAGAGCTTCTGGAAGTTCTCACACGCGGCAGCGAGATACTCCTCCTCGCAGGAGCCGTAGACGACGAGCTCGCCTTCCTCCTTGGCGGCGGCGATCAGCTCCTCCATGGGGTCGGCGGCGTAGGCCATGGGTGCCGCCAGCGCGACTACAAGGATCATCGCCAGGATCATTGCTAGGATTTTTTTCATGATGCTTCCTCCTTCAAATTTATTTTCGACGGTCGTTGACCGGGAAATACAAACGATGTTGATTCAACATTTTTAACAAATCTGATTATAGTACGCTCTTCCTGAAATGTCAATATTGAATAGATTCCAAACGAAATTTTTTCCGTTTTTGTTCAATTTAGCTTGACAGGCGCGTGTCGTTTTCTTATAGTGTTGATATCTATAGATGTTTGGGAGGTGTCCGCCATCATGCTGCAGGAGCGCATCCGGCAGGCCGGGAAGGGTCTGCCGCTCTGGATCGGTGATTTTCGCGAAGAAGCCCGGCTCGCGGAGCACGCCGAGCTTGTCCTTGTGCTGGAAACGCCGAATGGCGAGGAGCGCAGCTTTCTCTGGCCTGTCCCGTTCTGGAAGAGCGAAGACGAGCGGCGGCTGATCCTTGCCTACCTTGCCGCCGCCGTGTTCAACACGCTCTCCTGTTTTGGCGGCGCGTCGCTGACGCTGTATGTGCCGGCGTCGTCACCTGAGCTGCTCAGCGTTGCGGAAGAGCTTCGTGCGCTCTTTCAAATCGACAGCCAAAAGCGCAGCGGCTACGGAAAGGTCGTGCAGATTTCGGATCGCCTGTGCCGGGCGTCGGGGAAAGGGCGCTTTCAGTTTCGTGTCCGGGTCGGCGCACCGGTGCGGACGGTTTCTGAAAAAACACCCAGCGAGGCGGCGCTCTCAAGCCGCCTGCGCCGCTTGACGGGCAAGGCCGCCCGGGGTCTTTACTGCGGGATCGACGTGGGCGGCACGGACATCAAGGCCGCCGTTTCCCTCGACGGAAGGCTGCTTTGCACGAAGGAATACGACTGGAACCCCGCGTCCTTTTCCACGATGGAGGAGCTGACAGAGTCCGTCGTCCTGCTTGCCCGGCTTCTTCGGCTCGCGCCCTGCCTGTCGGATCGGGCGGAATTTGCCTCCGCCCTGCGAAAAGACGCCGACCTTGCCGGGATGCGGGCCTTTGTGACGCAGGCGGAGCGCGGCCTCACGGAAGCGCTGCCGTGCTTTGACGGGATCGGCCTGAGCTTTCCGGACGTGGTGGTGAAGGATCGCATCCTCGGCGGCGAAACACCGAAAACCAAAGGCATCCGGGAAAACCGGACGCTCGATTACGAGGCGGAGCTTCAAAAGCTCAGCCGCCTGGGCGAGACCCTTGCGCCGCTCTGCCGCGCAGGTGTCCGCGTGCGGATCACAAACGACGGCAACGCCGCGGCCTTTACCTCCGCCGTGGAAATGGCCTGTCAGGATCAGGCGCTCGACGGCGGCGTCTTCGCCCACTCGCTTGGCACCGATCTTGGCACAGGCTGGCTGCCGCCGGACGGCAGCTTTCGCCCTTATGTCCTGGAGATGTACGACTTTTTCCTGGATCTCGGCAGCTTCCACCAGCGCATCTTCGCGCCGGAGGATGTGCGAAGTTCCCTCAGCGAAAACTCCGGCCTGCCGGACGCGAGAAAATATCTCGGGCAGGCGGCGGCGTTTCGCTACGCGTATGAAAAAAAGCCCTCCCTGCTGGAAGGCTTTCTCTCATACAGCGGCGATAAGATCACGCTCAGCACCGCGCCTGTGGATCAGCGCAAGCCCTGTCTGGAGCATTTGATGCAGCAGGCGGAGCAGGGCGACGCCGAAGCCTGTGAAATCTTTCGGCAGATCGGGCGCAACCTCGGCCAGATCAGCCGGGAGATCGCCTTTCTGCTGCAGCCGGAGGTCGAAAGGCGGTACCTGTTCGGGCGCTTTGTCAAAAGCCCCCGCTGCTTTCGTCTGCTGCAGGAGGGCTGCGGGGAGATCATGCCCTCGCTCACGCTCTGCCCTGCCGATGCGTCGCTGGCCTCTTCCCCGCTGATGCGTCAGCTCGCGCAGCAAAGCGGCGTCACGGTCGCGCAGTTCGGGCAGGCCGTCGGCGCCATCTATTTGGGAGCTTATCAGGAGGATATGGATCATGAAACGAAGTGAGATCAACCGCGCGCTCAGGGAAATGGAGGCAATGATCGCCGCCTGCCGGATCGCGCTGCCGCCCTTCTGCCATTTCACGCCGGAGGAGTGGCGGGAGAAAGGCCACGAGTATGACGAGATCCGCGACAACATGCTCGGCTGGGACATTACCGACTACGGTCTGGGCGATTTCGACAGGGTCGGCTTCTCGCTCATCACTCTGCGAAACGGGAATCTTTCACGCCCCGACGCATACCCGAAGCCTTACGCCGAGAAGCTATTGTACCTGAAGGAAGGGCAGTACTCCCCCATGCATTTCCACTGGTACAAGATGGAGGACATCATCAATCGCGGCGGCGGGAACGTGTTGATCCGCGTATACAATTCGCTCAAAAACGAAGAGATCGACTGCGAGGGCGAAGTGCCTGTCACGCTCGACGGGCGCAGCTTCACGGTGCCCGCCGGTACGCAGCTTCGGCTTTGCCCAGGCGAGAGCATCTGCGTCCGGCCGCGGATGTACCACGACTTCACGGTGGAGGAAGGCACGGGCAGCGTCCTGCTTGGGGAGGTCAGCCAGTGCAACGACGACAACACGGATAATCGTTTTCATCCCCCCGTCGGGCGCTTTCCGGCGATCGAGGAGGACGAAGCGCCCTATCGGCTGCTCTGCAGCGAGTATCCCCCGGCATTGGAAAAACTTGTCCGTTGAAAAAAGCAAAGCACCGCACTACAATTTGCATGAGGTGATTGCCCATGAAATTGCGTGCGGTGTTTTTGCGCATGGCTTCCATGAAGCCCGCAGCCTGGTACATATACAAGCGCTCGATACAGCTCTGCTGCTGGCTGCTGCTCAGCGCGCTGCTGCTGCTGATCGCCTGGGACGGCGACGTGCGCGGCGGCTTCCGCTTCTATCAGCTTGCCCTGACGTTAAACGAGCTTGCCGAGCTTGCCCTGCTCGCGGCAGTGCTCATTCCGCCCTGCGTGGAAGACTATCTGCAATCGAAATAAACTCCTCCCGGCTCATCATGGCGTTTAAGACGTCCAGCAGGGCGTTTGCCGTCAGATGCTCCGGCAGGTCGAGGGCTTTTAAGAGCGCAAGGCGCTTTTCGCGGCTGCCCTCTCCCCCGCTGAGTCCCAGGCGGTAGAGATCGGTTTTCGTGATCGGCGCTCGCCGCTCGGCCTGATCTTCCCCGACGATGGTCGCGCCCGCGCGTCGAAGCGCTTCGAGCAGCGTTTCCGGGCACATCCCCTCCACGCCGAGCTTGCCCTCCTTCGAGGCATTGCTCTTGCGCCGCTCCTTCCCGTAAACATCCGGGATGTAGGCGTGCTTGACCCACCTGGGATCGACGCAGGAGCGGATGAAATTGCGGATCACGAAGCCCGCGCCGTCGGAATCGGTCAGCACGATGAGGCCGCGCTTCTCGGCAAGAGCGCGCAAAAGCTTCTGCTTCTGCCTGTCGTTAAACACGCCGAAGCCGGAGGTTTCGAGGATCACGGCGTCCACGACCTGGCGCAGGGCGTTCTTGTCATAGCGTCCCTCCACCACGATGACCTCTTTGATCTCAGGCATGTTCCTCCCCCGCCGCGATGCGCAGCACCGTCTCCATCAGCAGTTCCCTGTCGTCCAGGGAGCTGCTTTTGATTTTATAATCCGCCTCCGCGCAGAGCTCCACCGCCCTGCGAAGCTGGGAAAGCGTAAAGCCGCGTGCCGACTGCAAAAGCTTCGCCGCAAGAAAATCGTACTTGAGCGCGCAGGTTTCCATGACGTACTTCGTCCCCAGCCCCCGGTCGATCGCAAGACGGGCGGCGTAGAGCTTTCGCATCTGCCCTCCCAGCAGGGCGAGCATGGGGATCGGCTCATTGTTCTTATCCGCCAGAAGCTCCGAGAGCACTCCGAGCGCGGCGTTATACTTCTTCTGCGCGATAAAGTCCGTCATGTCGAAGATCACCGCCTCCGGGATGTGGTTTGCCACCGCTTCCACGTCGGCCGTTGTCACCTTCTCCCCTTTGGCGTAAGCCGCGATCTTCTCGATCTCCGGGATCAGGCGGTTCATCAAATCGCCGCTGATAAAGATCAGACGCTGGATCGCATCGAGCTCCGCGCCTTTTCCCAAAGCCGCAAAACGGCGGATGATCCAGTCGATGAGCTGCCCCTGGCTGGCCTGCGTGAATTTCAGATCGCGCCCCAGCGTGCGGATGCCCTTGATGAGCTTGATCCTGCCGTCCGGCTCAAACCGCGCGTTCTGCACGAAAGCGACGGTGCAGTAGTCCGGAATATCCTGCAGCGCGGCGAGGATCTGATCCGGCTCGGTGAGCTTGTTGAGATCGGCGTCCCGCACCTCGACAAAGCTGCGCTCAGACAAAAAAGGCACGGCGTCGATGGCCTGCTGCAGCGCCTGAAGCGCCAGCTCCGGCCCGTTTAAGCGCTTGAAGCTGAAGCTGTCTTCCCCTTCCGGCAGGCAGACCTTTTTCAGCGTCAACAAAAACTGCTCTCGCAGATAGTCCTCCGGCCCCCAGAGAAAGTACAGCCGCTCCGGCCCCCGCTCTTTGAGCGTGCGCACCTCGGCTGCGTAATTTAGTTTGACTTCTTCTTTCGCGTTCTTTTTCGCCATGTCCGTCCTCGATATGTATGGTGACCGTGCCGTCTTCGTCGGTTCGGTATACAGTATACGCGTTTGCGGCCAAGCGCGCAAGGCTTTCTTCGGCCGGGTGCCCATAGCTGTTGAAGCCCACGCTGATCACAGCCGTGTCCGCGCCGCAGAGCGAGAGCAGCTGCTCGGAGGAAGAATGCTTTGAGCCGTGATGCCCGACGACAAGAAGCTCGCTTCTCACAGGCAGCGCATGCATCAGGAAGCTGCGCTCCAGCTTTGCGGAAGCGTCGCCCGTCACGATGGCGTCAAAGCGTCCGAAACGCAGCCGGGCGAAGAGCCCGCTGTCGTTGCTGTCACGGTCAGACAGCGGCGCGAACAGCTCAGCTTTCAGCCCGCCGACTTGCAGCACGGCGTCTTCCCGCAAATAATGCACCGGAATGTTCTGCTTTTGCGCCAGTGTCAGGAGCTTCGCAAGATTTCCCTGTTCGTCCGGCGCGTCCGCGGGCAGGATCAGCCGCCCCACGGGCAGCATCGCCATCAGCATCGGGACGCCATCAACATGGTCGGTGTCAAGATGCGTGAGGATCAGCGCGTCGATGCTTTCTCTGCCGTGCGCGATCAGAAAGCGCCCGGCAAGGTCGCCGGCGTTCTCAGGCTGCATCAGGTTTCCGCAGTCGATCACCACGGTGCTGCCGCCGGACATTGCGCAGAGGCATTGCCCCTGCCCCACGTCCAGAACGCTGAAATACGCGTCCTGCTCATATCGCACGCGTTCGGTATTGCTCAGCAGGATCAGGCTCAGCACCGCGAGCAGCGTGGGGATCAGCAGCTTTTCGCCGCTTCTGAGCGGAAGAAAGCGGTACGCGAGAAACAGCGCGTACACGCCGATGATCCACGGCAGGCACCAGCGAAAGTCCGTATACACCACGGCATACGGGATCGCGGACACCAGGCGCGAGGCAAACACGAGATAGCGCGCAAGCCAGGCCGCGGCCTGTGCAAGCAGCATGCCGAACGGCGCATAGAGGATGGACGCAAGACAGCTCAGATAGCCGAAGATAAAGCAGCAGGAGATCGCAAGATAGCACAGCACCGCGGAGATCGGAGACACCAGCGACACAAAGCCGAAATGCACCGCCATGAGCGGCACCGTGAAGGGCAGCACCGCAAGCGCGCTTGCCGCCGCCGCGACCGGCTTTTGAAGCTGCGTTCTGCGCTTTTCCTTTGGCAGCGTAGAGAGCAGCGCGTCCCGCACCCTCTCTCCGAAGCAGAGGATGCCCGCCATGGCGCCAAAGGAAAGCTGCAGGCTCACGCTCGCGGCGGCTCTCGGATTTTGCAGAAGGATCAGCGCCAACGCGAAAAAGAGCGAGGTCGGCGGGTCGTTCTCCCGCCGCAGCAGCGGCGCTGCGAGCAGCAGCGTCTGCATCACGGCGGCGCGCACAGCCGAGGGGCTTCCGCCCGTGACCGGCACGAAGAGCCATATAAGCAGCATGCATAGAAGCGAGCTGAAGCGCCCCTTGCCCAGCATAAGCTGCAGCGCACCCACAAGATAGGCGATGTGCAGCCCGGATACCGCGAGCGCGTGCATGTTCCCGGCACGGCTCAAGGCCAGATACAGCCTCTCATCCTGGTAGAGATCGCTCTTGTCCCCCAGCATCAGAGACTTCATAAAGGAAACTACATCCGCCGGAAAGATCGACTCGATGCGCGTGATCAGCGCGTGCTGTATGCGTATCGGCAGCGTGCGAAGGGAGCTTTCGTGCCGCAAAAGCTCCACGCCCTTGCTGGCGTTCAGCTTGAGATAGATGTCCTTGGCGCTGTATGCGCGGTAGTCCTCCCCGTATTTCTGATCGGCGGCGGAGATCTTTGCCTCAAAGATGATGGTATCACCGGGAAGAACGTCCGCAAGTCCCATGCTGTTATCAAACAGCAGCGCGTTCACCGCCGGAAGTCCCTCCTCCTCGATGCGCACAGTCACCCGGTGATAATGCTCATAGAGATCCGGGTAATCCAGCACACGCGCGTGGAGGCTGCGCGTACTGCCGTCTAGCAGCTGTGCCGGAACCGTCGTCTGCAGGTCGTGCACATAGAAGCAGCCAAAGCCTACGGCCGCGCCAAGCAGCGCCAGCGCCATCGGGCGCAGCCACAGCCGTTTTGTCAGCAGCGCGAGCACGCCCATGACGCCGAGCAGCCCCGCCGTCCAGAGCACGAAGCGGAATTGGAGCAGGTACACCGCCAGAAACACCGCCGTCGAAAACGAACCGCTGACGATCGCGAGCTTGCGCATACTGCTCCCCTCCCTTAGAAATACATCCGCAGAAGTGTATGCCTCTGCGGATGTTGAAGTAAATCAGATGATCTTTTCGCCGAGCTTTCTGCCGCCGATCAGGTGGAAATGCAGATGCATCACGCTCTGTCCGCCGTCCTCGCCGCAGTTGTTGATGACGCGGTAGCCGCTCTCGAGCCCCTCGGCCTTGCCGATTTTGGCGATTGCCTCAAAGCACTTGGCGACGACGCGGGAGTTTTCCTCGGTCACGCAGGCGGCGCAGCAGACATGCTCCTTCGGTACGACCAGCACATGCACGGGTGCCTGGGGATTGATGTCCCGGAAGGCGAACACATCCTCATCCTCGTAGACCTTGGCGCTGGGGATGTCCCCGGCGATGATTTTACAAAACAGGCAGTTTTCGTCTCTCATGCTCAAACTCCTTAGCATTTATCCGCAACAAGCCCTTCGACCGCGCTCAGCGCGTCCTGGAGCTTGCTCACGTCGTTGCCGCCGCCCATGGCGGAATCGGGCTTGCCGCCGCCCTTGCCGCCCGCGATGGCGGTGATGGCGCGGATGATGTCGCCCGCCTTGACGCCTCTGGCGACCGCTTCTTTGCCGCACACGCACTGGAAGGTGATCTTCCCGCCGTTCACGGCGGCCATCACGGCGACCACGGAAGCGTCCTTATCGCGCAGCGCGTCGCCCTGCTTGCGCAGCGCATTCGCATCGCCCGCGACCTGCGCGGTCACGACATGAAGAGTGCCCACATCCTTCGCGGAACGGAGCAGCGCGTCGGCGCCGCCGGCGGATTCCTTGTCCTTGTACTGCTGGATCAGGCGCTTAGCCTCCTTGAGCTCGTTTGCCTGCTGCTCGACCTTCGAGAGCATATCGTTGGGATTGGCCTTGAAGAGCGCGGCAACGGCAGAGATGGCGTCGATGTCATCGTGCAGGCGCTGTATGGTCTTGAAGCCGGTGGTGGCCTCGATGCGGCGCACGCCGGAGGCGACAGAGCCTTCGGAGGAGATGTGGAAAGCGCCGGCCTTTGCGGTGTTCGTCAGATGCGTACCGCCGCAGAGTTCCACGCTGTAATCCGACATGTTCACCACGCGCACTACGTCGCCGTACTTCTCACCGAAGAGGGCGGTAGCGCCGGCGGCACGGGCCTGCGCGATGGGCATTTCCTTGACGTTAATATCATAGCCCGCGAGGATCGCCTCGTTCACGGCGTCCTCGACCTCACGGAGCTGTTCAGGCGTGACGGCCGAGAAGTGCGTAAAGTCAAAGCGCAAAAAGTCCGGCTCGACGAGAGAGCCCGCCTGGTGCACATGATCGCCCAGCACGTCCCGCAGGGCGCGCTGCAGCAGGTGCGTCGCGCTGTGGGCGCGGGCAATGGCAGAGCGCCGCTTTTCGCAGAAGCTCGCCGTCACGGTATCGCCCAGCTTCAGATCGCCGGATTCGAGCTTGCCGTAGTGCATGAACTTGCCGCCCTTGTTCTTCTGCACGTCATTGACCTGAAAGCAAAGCCCGTCCGCCGTAAGCTTGCCGTGGTCGCCCACCTGGCCGCCCATCTCGGCGTAGAGCACCGTGCGATCCAGCACGAGGATGGCCTCGGTACCCGCGGTGATCTCCTCACGAAACTCTCCGTCTGCGACGATGGCGAGCACCTTCGCCTCCACGCTCTGCTTGTCGTAGCCCTCGAACACGGTCTCGGGAATGTCCTTGCCGAACTCGAGTCCCGCCCAGCCGAGATCGCCCAGGGCTTCTCTGGCTTTGCGGGCGCGGACGCGCTGCTCCTCCATGAGCGCCTTGAAGCCGGCCTCGTCCACGCTCATGCCCTCGTCGGCGCACATCTCGACCGTCAGATCGACCGGGAAGCCGTAGGTGTCGTAGAGCTTGAAAGCGTCGGCGCCGGAGAACACGGTCTCGCCCTTTTCCTTGTGGGCGCTCAGCAGCTCCGCAAAAATCTTCATACCGGCGTCGATCGTCTTGGCGAAGTTCTCTTCCTCCGTCTTGATGACGCGGGTGATATAGGCCTGCTTCTCCCGCAGCTCGGCGTACTGGCATTCGTTTTCGTGCACCACCGTGTCCACGACCTCAAAGAGGAAGGGCTTGTTCACGCCAAGGAGCTTCCCGTGGCGGGCGGCACGGCGCAGAAGACGGCGCAGAACATAGCCGCGCCCCTCGTTGGAGGGCAGCACGCCGTCGCAGATCATAAAAGTAGCGGAACGGATATGGTCGGTGATGACGCGAAGCGACACGTCCTTCTGATGGCTCTGGCCGTAGAACGCGCCGGTCAGGTCGCTGACCTTGTGGGTGATGTTCATCACGGTGTCCACGTCAAAGAGCGAGTCCACGTCCTGGCAAACGACGGCAAGGCGCTCAAGCCCCATGCCGGTGTCGATGTTCTTCTGCTTGAGTTCCGTGTAATGCCCCTCGCCGTCGTTATCGAACTGGGAGAAGACATTGTTCCAGACCTCAATATAGCGGTCGCAGTCACAGCCCACGGTGCAGCCCGGCTTGCCGCAGCCGTACTTCTCGCCGCGGTCGTAGTAAATCTCCGAGCAGGGGCCGCAGGGACCCGCGCCATGCTCCCAGAAGTTGTCCTCCTTGCCGAAGCGGAAGATCTTCTCGGCGGGGATGCCGATCTCGTCATGCCAGATGTTCCAGGCCTCGTCGTCGTCCACATACACGGAGGGATAGAGGCGCTCCGGATCAAGCCCCACCCACTTGGGGGAAGTCAGAAACTCCCAGCTCCAGGCGATGGCCTCGTGTTTGAAGTAATCACCGAAGGAGAAGTTGCCCAGCATCTCAAAATAGGTGCCGTGGCGGGCGGTCTTGCCGATGTTCTCAATGTCGCCGGTGCGGATGCACTTCTGGCAGGTGCAGACGCGATGACGCGGCGGCTCCTGCTCGCCCTTGAAGTAGGGCTTCATCGGCGCCATGCCGGAGTTGATGAGCAAGAGGCTTGCATCCCCCTGGGGGATCAGCGAGAAGCTCGGCAGGCGAAGATGATCCTTCGTCTCAAAAAAGCTGAGAAACATCTCACGCAGTTGATTCAGTCCGTATTTTTCCATTGTGTCCTCCTAAAATAGCGCTGAAAATGATTGCAACAATGCAAGATTATCTTTCCTAAAGGAAATAAAATACGTTTTTGAGGCAGCTTTGCCGTCTCAAAAACACCCTGAGGCGAGCCAAGCGAGCCCTCGCGCCGATCAAAGCGGCTCTAAAGCCGCTGCGATGAGCGCGAGTCCTCCATCGCGAAACAGGTTTCGCAATGGATTGAAAAAAAGATAACTTCGCCCCAGTACAGGGGCGAAGCTTACATTCGCGGTACCACCCTGATTATCGCTGACGCGATCTCTCAAGCGTCTTTAACGCAGACTTACGCCCCACTCCTCGCGGGGTGACTCGGAAACGGCCGCCGAAGACGCGCACGGGATCTCACAGCAAACGATCCCTCTCTGAAGTGCCGGGTGTTTCGGTTCTTTTTCGTCAAAGTCTATGTAATTTTATCACAGGAAACGCAATTGTCAAGCGTTTCAGCGACATTTTCTGACCATTGAGCCTGCAGGGGCGCACACAGGCAGCTTCATGCGAAACGGCATCATGGCGCGGCGGGTGTCGGGGATGGCTTCGCCCTCCTCGTCAAAGAGCGCTTCGGCCGTAAAAGCGATCGGCTTATCCCCCGGCGTGAGCAACTCCAACGCATCGCCGACGGAAAATTTGTTTCGCTGCGTCAGCAGCGCGTCTCCGTTCTCGGCGCAGTTTTCCACCACCGCCACCACGTCCGCCTCCGTAAAGTACATGGCGTCGGGGTAATACTGCCCCGGCTCACCGAAGTAGAAGCCCGTAGTATAGGGTCTGTGGCTCACCATGTCGGTTTCATGCACCCAATCCGGGTCAAGCCTCTCCCCTTTTATCGCCGCGTCAATGGCGTGGCGGTAGGCGTTGGTGACCACGGCGGTGTAGTAGGCGGACTTCATGCGCCCTTCGATCTTGAAGCTCGTCACGCCCGCGTCGATCAGTTCCGGGATATGCTCGATCATGCACATGTCACGCGAGTTCATGATGTGGGTGCCGCCGTCCTCGCTGATCTCAAAATACTGCCCCGGGCGTGTTTCCTCCACCAGATGGTACTTCCAGCGGCAGGGCTGGGCGCACTGGCCGCGGTTGGCGTCCCGCCCGGTGAGGTAGTTGGACAGGAGGCAGCGCCCCGAAAAGGACACGCACATCGCCCCGTGCACAAAAGCCTCGATCCGAAGCGCCGGCGGCGTGTTCTCACGGATCTTGCGAATGTCATCAAGCGGCGTCTCCCGCGCGAGCACAACGGTGTCGGCGCCCAGGGCATACAGCGCGTTTGCCGCGGCGCTGTTGATGACGCCGAACTGCGTACTCACATGGCGGGAAACCTTCGGCGCGTATCGCTTTGCAAGCTCCAGCACGCCGAGGTCTGCGATGATGAAGGCGTCCACGTCCGCGTCCTGCAGGAAGCTCAGGTATTCCGGCAACTCCTGCAGCTCATCCTCACGCGGAAGGGTGTTGCAGGTCACATAGATCTTAACGCCGTTTGCGTGGGCGTAGGCGACCGCCTCCCGCAGCTTTTCATCCGTGAAGTTTACCGCCGCGGCGCGCATCCCGAAGCGTCTTCCCGCGAGATACACCGCGTCCGCCCCGTAGAGGACGGCCATTTTCAGCCGTTCCATATCCCCGGCGGGGCTTAGCAGCTCAAGCTTTTCAATAGTTCTGGGTTGCGACAAAGTTGTTGAATTCATAGGCATTCACAAAGAATCTGTGCAGCCCCGTTTCGGTATCCAGGGCGTAATAGTAGTAATTCGTATTCTCCGGGTACAGCGCGGCGCGGATCGAGGAAAGCCCCGGATTGCAGATCGGCGTCGGCGTAAGCCCCGTATAGAGTCGGGTGTTGTAGGGCGTATCCTCCTGCAGCATGGAGGCAGTCGGCGCGCCCTCATGGTCGGGATAGAGATAGAGGGTCGTAGCGTCAATACCAAGCGGCATACCGGCGTTCAGACGGTTATAGATGACCGAGGCGATGGTGGCGCGTTCCGCGTCGCTTCCCGCTTCCTTCTCGATCATGGAGGCAATGGTGATGACCTCCTTGATGCTCTGGTTCCTGTCCGCCATCCGCTGCAGCAGCTCCGCCGTCATGCGGTAGTGGAAGTTCTCCAGGAATTTGTTGATCGCGCTGGAGGCCTGCATACCCACATAGAACTCATAGGTGTCCGGGAAAAGATAGCCCTCCAGGCGGTTGGCCTGTCCCGTCTCCTCGTCGTTCAGGAAATCGTAATTGAAGCCATAGCTTGCCGCGGCGTTCATCAGGTCGTCGTAATTGGCAACGCCCTTCTCCTCCATCAGCAGGAAGGTCTGGCGCATGCTGAAGCCCTCCGGGAAGGTCACGGACACGGTCACAGCGCCGCCGGAGCCGGGACGCATATTCTGCACCAGCGCGCGGTAGTCAAAGGTGCTCTGCAGCTCGTACTCCCCGGGCTTGATCTTCGTATCGGCGTGGGAGAAGCGCCCGAACAGCTCAAACAGCCACTTGTATTCGATCAGTCCGGCTTCCTTGAGCGTATCGGATACATACTCCATATCCGCGTGGGTAACACGCTTGGTGCCGGTTTTCACGCCGTTTTCATCAAAGGTGTCCACCGTTTCGGAAGAAAAAACGGACATCGGCAGCGTCACCGTCGTGGTGAAGGGGCTCTTGTTGAGCGCCAACATATCGCTCGCCGCCATCCAGGTCAGGCAGGCCAGCACGATGCCCACGCAGAGGATGAACACAAAATACATGATCCCGCCGAGACAGCCGGAACGGTATTCATGGCTCTGCCGGATCGGGCGGTAATCCCGCTCCGAAGTCTCATCCCCGGTATAGTTGTAGGCCTCCTCGCCGGTCTCGTCGATCAGCAGCTTATCCACACTGCGAAAGCTGCCGCTCTTTTCCCGAGCGCTTTTCCGGCTGCGCGCTTCTTCGGCGCGAAACACTTCGTCGATTTTGTCAAATTCCTGAGCCATATCGGAACTCCTTGCTGCTGATTGCGCGGGAACACCCATCGTGCCCCACGCATAAGATGGCATGAGCGCGGCGGAGACCGCGCGAACACTGAGATAAGGCCGCCGTTCGATCCGCAAACGCGCGGCAGTGAAAACGAAACGCGGAGAAAGGACACATCATGTTCTGCAATAGCTGCAACAACAATACCCTCTGGATCATCATTCTCCTGATCATCGTCCTCGGCTACGGCGGCAACGGCTTTGGCTGCGGCTGCGGCTGCAACAACGGCTGCGGCTGCGACAACAACAACGGCTGCGGCTGCGGCTGCAACTGATCACAGGCAATTCTCAATGGGGGCTTCTTCGGAAGCCCCTTCCCTTTATATATGCTCTCTGATGATGCGGTAGATTTCGCTGTTCTTCTCGTCCACATCCCGCTCCGCGTCGTCGATCCGGTAGGGAATGCGCGTCCAGCCGTAGAAATCCGCCGCCTTGTCCGCCGTGCGCAGGCAGCGCTCCAGATATGCCACATCCTGCTCGTGGATGTCCGCCGTGGTGTGGGTCTTCTCCTGGCGGCGGCGCATTCTGGCAAGCGAGGTCTCCACGTCCACATCGAGATAGATCACGAGATCGGGCTCGGGAAGCCCCATCTTGTTATACTCCAGATCGCTCAGCCACGCGAAAAAGTCCGGCAGCTCCTCATCCGAAAGCTTGGAGCCCTGGTGCACGGCGTTGGAGGTCGTATAGCGGTCAGACAGGATCAGGCCGCCGTTTTCGTAGATCTTCCCCCAGTCCGTGCGATAGGCCGCGAAGCGATCCACCGCGTAGAAGGTGGAGGCGGCGTAGGCGTTTACATCCGAGGGACGGGTGCCGAACTCGCCGCCCAGATACATGCGGATGAGCGCGCTGCTCTCCTTGTCGTAGCGCGGGAACACGATATGATTATACACGATTCCGTCTTTTTCCATTCGTGCGCAGAGGCGGCGATACTGGGCGGATTTTCCGCTGCCGTCGATGCCCTCGAGCACGATGAGCTTTCCTTTTGCCATGTTCTCTCCTTAAATATTGCTGAATACC
>CACZXQ010000029.1 GCA_902785115.1 Oscillospiraceae bacterium
AGAAGCTCCGGGAAACGCTCGAAGAGCTCAAGAAGCGCGAGCCGGACGAAAAGCCCTGGCGCGCGCGTCTGCTGGTGGTCGGCTCGGAGATGGACGACCCCGGTATGATCAAGCTCATTGAGGAGCAGGGCGCGCTTGTCTGCTGCGACCGCTTCTGCTTCGGCAGCTACCCCGGCCGCGTGGAGATCGCGCTGAACGACGAAGAGGACACGCTCACGCAGGTCTGCCGCCACTACATCCGCAATTGCCAGTGTCCGCGCATGATGAGCATGGACAAGGTCTACGGCCGCAAGCAGTATGTGGCGGAGCTTGCCAAGGAGTACGGCGCCGACGGCATCATCTACGAGCAGGTCAAGTTCTGCGACCCCTGGGCCTACGAACGCACGCTCGGCTCCTCGATGCTGAATGTGGACTACGGTTACCCCGTGCTGTCCGTCGACCGCCCCTACAACATTGCTTCCTCCTCCGGCCAGATGCGCACACGCGTACAGGCCTTCGTCGAGAGCATTGAGATCAAAAAGATCCAGAAAGGAGAGCAGGCATGAAAACGCTTGAAAAGCTTGTCAATCCCGTCAGGCGCGCCGGTGAGCAGTCGCCCGGCAAGATCTATGACGAAAAGCTGAAGGTGCGCGCCCGCCGTGAGTGGCGCGGCCTGAAGGACACCCTTTACGATTACACCCGCTGGCTGTATCTGATCTCCGTTCTGGCGCGCTTCATCATGGTGCCGCGCAACATGAAGGGCTTCTTCCGCTACCGCTGGATGATGAGCTATCTCTTCGTGCCCCACGGCATGGACAAGTTCACCATCGGATTGCGCGATGAGGCGCTACGCATCGCCCACACCTCCTTCAACTTCGTCATTGCCGACGTGACGCAGGCCATCGCCAACTGCTTCCGGGGTGACCGCCGGGTGGGCAACGACGTCGCCTACTCCGACAAGTGCGTCATCACGGATGAAAACTCCATGGTCACCTTCATGATGGGCTTTGACACCAAGAAGGTGCACACCATCCTGCGCGAAGTGCCCACCATGTTCGCCTCCAACATCTTCCACCAGTTCAACGTCATGCACTATCTGGATGTGGCGCAGCAGTACGGCATCCCCGGTGACGTCTGCCCCATGCCCGAGGCCGAGGCCGGCATCTCCATTGACGACGACTTCTGTGTGCTCGGCAAGTGCGCCGTGCAGAATAACACCACCTGTGACGGCTCCCTGATGGGCAACGGCATCATCGCCAAGCGCCTTGAGCGCGAGTACGGCATCCCCACCTTCCAGCTTGCAACGCCGCTTCGCCATAAGGAGCCCGTCAACGACGCGACCCGCTGCCGCATCGCGCAGATGGAGATCAACTCCACGCCCTATCCGCAGTTCTTCGGCGCGGCCTTCAGCCTGTATAACGACACCAACTACATGGGCAACTCCGGCCGCAACGCCGACTTTGTCACCATCGACCACAAGCTTTTGAAGCTTGCCCAGCAGGGCTATGAGGCCAAGCGCATGTACGCCAGGGAGTACCGCCACCGCTGCATCGTCTGGGGCGTGCAGCCGCAGTATGTGATCGACATGCTCTACTGGATGGTGCAGTGCTGGGGCGTCGTGCCGCTGACCGATATGCTCTCCGTCATCAACACCGACATGATCGCCGAGGAGGATACGCCCGAAAACCGCGAGCAGGCTTACCGCGACATGGCCATGCTCAACATGGAGATGATCATGCGCAACCACACCCACGGCGGCTACAAGGTGCTGGTGGACGAGCTGTGGGAACTGTGCGAGAAGATGAACGCCGACATTGTCATGATGTGGGAGCATATGAGCTGCAAGGCGCTTACCGGTATGCACGGCCAGTTTGAGGAGCAGGCGCGCGAGCGCGGCATCCACATCATGTGGGTCAGCCACGACCTCTGCGACCCGCGCGTGTTCACCCGTCAGGCCATCCGCGACCAGGTGAACAACTACATGCGCACCGTCATGCGTGAGGAGCCGCTTGATCCCTCGCTGGAGAACATCCCGGACAACGAAGCATACTGACTTCCATCGTGAAACGCGGTTTCACGATGGATTCACTCGCATTTATCGCACTCGGCTCGCGTAAGATCGCCTCGTTTGGCCGATGTGAGAGCTCATTTCATTCGCATAAAGGAGTTTTTGCCGTGGCAAAGCTACGGCAAAAACAGATTGATAATCCTTCAAAATGAGATACCTTATGGATAGAAGGAGTTGACAAAATGTCAAAGCTGATCAAATTCCCCCTGTACCTGCTGGCGGCTGCGCTCTGCTTTTTCGTGGTCACCTTTACGATCTATTTCTTCAACCTGGACATGAAGGCCACCGCCCTGCTCGCGCCCCTGCTGGAGAAGTGGTACGATCATCTGGAGCGGAAACAGTATATCTGAGCGCTTAGGCTTTAGCGCCTAGCGCCTAGAAGATTGTAGAGGCCGACGCCCTCGGTGGCCCGTGGATTTGCGCCAAGCCTGTGTAGGGGCTGTTCACGAACAGCCCGCGCGGCGCTGGGTTAATACACGAAAAAACTCCGGCGAATTCGTATGTTGTCCGAATTCGCCGGAGCGTTTTCTGCTTTCAAAGGCGCTTCCCGCCGGGCGATTCGTGAATCGCCCCTACCGTCTCCCAGGCACTGGGCACCAGGCGCTAGGCGCTACCAGGCGCTCAACCCGGGAGATAGTCCAGCGGGTCGACGTTCACGCCGTTTACCGTGACGGCAAAGTGCAGGTGCGTGCCCTGGCCGATCTCACCGAGGGCGGTCGTGCCGACCGCGCCGATCACGTCACCCGGCTCCACCCAGTCGCCCACGCTGACCGCGGGGATTTCGGCAAGGTTTGCGTAGACCGTGCGCCCACCGTCGCCGTGGGAGACGGTGACCACCGTGCCGAACAGATCATCCTCCACGATGCTCTCCACGCTCCCCGCGTGGGCGGCGGTGACGGTCTCGCCCAGGGGCGCCATGATGTCAATGCCCTGGTGGGTGCGCCAGTCGCGCATGGTCGCGTCATAGGTGAGCACGTTTTCGTCGTGCCGCCGTTCGATCTGCCCGTTGACCGGCCAGACGTAGACCGGGGCCGCGGCCTCGATCATGTCGCCCTCACGCCAGACCTCGCCCGTCTCCTCGGGTTCGGGGACGGAGCTTTCGGGCCGCACGACCTCGATCTCCGGCGCCATGGCGGGCTGAATCTCCTCGGGCGGGAGGATCACCGTCTCTACGCGGTGATTTTCCAGGCTCTCCCGGTTCAGCTTGCCCACGTCCTCTGCCACCGTATGCTCTCCCGTGGCCATCATCCAGGCCGAAGCCCCGATGATCGCCGCGCAGAGAAACAGCACAATGTAGAAGCCCTTTCCTGTGAAAAATGCCTCCAGCCGTCCGCCGGAGCTCTTGCTGTTCATGTGTGTACCTCCGTAAATTATAGGATTACGAGCCTATTATTTACGGGATTGGAAGATATTATACAATCGTTCGGGGTAAGCATTTTAAAAAACGCGTCCGTAGGGGCGCCCTCCGCTCTGCTTCGCCCTCGCGGTCGCCCGGCGGCAGAATTTGCATATTGTCAAAAATACCGGGCAAATCCGCAGAAAACTTGTACGAAATCGCCCGGAGCCTATGCAATTGCGTTTTCTTTCACCGCACGGGCGGGGACAAGCCGCCGCCCCTGCGGACTCACACATTACAAACAATTATGGTGTCGCTGCGCGACAGATAACAATCCGTCGCGCAGCGACACCACAGCTTTTCACCATTCACTCTTCCCTATTCACTGACCATGTGCCTTTGCCAGAAGTCCACCGCATGGTCGATCCAGCCCTCGGCGCTCGTACCGATGCCGAGGCCGAAGCCGTGGAAGCAGCCCTTGAAGAAGTCCAGCTCCGCGTCGATGCCGAGGCGCTGCAGATCCTGAATGCGGCTCTTGGCGTTGCCCTGACAGTAGATGTCCCGGTCACCGAGATTGGCGTAGGTGGGCACGTCGTTGACGTTTGCCTCGTAGGAGGCGGTGTACTGCGTCACCACGATGGCGGGCTTGCCGTGATCGGCGCCGCCGAAGGCCTGCGCCCCCTGCTCACAGTACCAGACGGCAAAGTGCGCGCCGCTGGAGCCGCCCCAGATCGAGTAATCCGCCGTGTTCACGCCGAGCTCCTCAGCGTGGTCGAAAATGAAGTCGATGGCGCGGGCCAGATCTTCACAGCCGCTGATCTTGCCGGGGCGGAACACCAGCGCAAAGGCGTTGTAACCGCGCTTGGAGAGCTCATAGGCCTGGGGGAAGCTGTCATGGATGGAGCCGACGTAGCGGAAGGCCATGCCGGAGGAGAGCACAGCAAACTTGCCGCCCTCCTCGCCGCGGAAGAAGAAGAGCCCGGTGTCGGCCTTGGCCGGGTCGGCGGCCTTCTCCTCATCGGTATAAATATCGTAGAAAATCTGCTTGCCATCCTCGACCTGTCCCTTGAGATAGCTCAGCACCTCAGCCGCGTTCTCGCCGTTGATGTTATGGTAGGCGGGCAGGATCATATACAGCTCCTTGAGCGCCAGGCGGGGTGAAATGTCGATATTCGTGGGAAACAGCAGACGCCCGAAGCCGGAGAAGGCCGGGTCGTTGATCACATCCCAAATTTTGGTGTCCACGGTAAAGGCCGGCTCCTCCGCCGACGCCAGAACCGGCAGGCAGGCGAGCAGCGCGACCGTCAGAAGCAAAGCGAGCAAACGTCTCATAATTTTTCTCTCCTCAACGAAACTGCGCCCAGTATAGCACGTTTTTCCGCGCAAAACAACAGCTACTGTTCAAAATCGTGAAGTTGTGGTAAGATGGTTCCGGGGTGATCGACATGCGCAACACCACGCTCTGCCAGATCGAGCGGGACGGGAAGTATCTGATGCTCCACCGCGTCAAAAAGACCGTGGACGAAAACAAGGACAAATGGATCGGCATCGGCGGCAAGTTTGAGGAGGGCGAGAGCCCGGAGGACTGCCTGCTGCGCGAGGTATACGAGGAGACGGGGCTCAGGCTGCGCTCCTGGCGCTTTCGCGGGATCATCACCTTCGTGTCCGACGAATGGGGTACGGAGTACATGCATCTCTTCACAAGCGACGATTTTGAGGGTGACGTGCGCCGGGACTGCGCGGAAGGTACGCTCGCCTGGATCGGCAAGGAGGAGCTGCTCACAAAGCCCATCTGGGAGGGCGACAGGATTTTCCTCCGTCTTCTGCAGCAGGACGCGCCCTTCTTCTCCCTCAAGCTCCGCTACGAGGGAGAAAAGCTGGTCGAGACCGTGCTGGATGGGAATCGTTTTGAGCCGTGAGTTATGAGGAGACGCGCCCGGAGTCTCCCCTCAAAACGCACGACTCAACACGCAAACCTGCAAGAAGGGACTGTCTCAAAAGTCCGCATGAGAATGCAGGGGAGGCCCTACAGCAACGCTCACCGTTTTGAGACAGCCCCTTCTCACGTTCCGCAGCCGCAGCCGCAGCTTCCGCCGCAGGAACAGGCGCCCGGCTCGCAATTGCCGCCGCAGGAGCAGCCGCCCGCGTTCTCGCCGGAGACGGGAAGCTGACCCGTCACGAGCATATCCGCCGCGGTGTCCGCGTCGCCGGAATAGCCCACCACGGGGACGATCCCGTAGCTTAAAAGCAGCGCCTTGGCCTCGCCGCCCATATTGCCGACGATGACCGCGTCCACTTCGTTTTCGCGCATCAGATCGGCCATGGCCTGGTGTCCCTGACGCTCGCCGGTCTCCACAAGGGTCTTGGTGCATTCATAGACGTACTCGCCGTATTCATAGATGGCGAACATCAAACAATGGCCGAAGTGGCCGAAGATCTCGCCGTTATCGTAAGCAACCGCAACTTTCATCGTTCGTTTACTCCTCAAGTTTCAGGGTGTTTTCGATCACGTCCGCCATGGGGGCGATCTCCTCGCCGGGGACGGACTCGACCTCGCCCGCGTCCACCATTGTGGCAACCACGGGGTCGATGGGCAGCTTCGAGAAATGCTCGATGCCGAAGGCGGCGGCAACGGATTCCACCTTGCTGTCGCCGAAGATGCTGTGCTTTTCGCCGCAGTCGGGGCACTGGAAATAGCTCATGTTCTCCACAATGCCCAGCACGGGAACGTTCATCATGCCCGCCATGTTCACGGCCTTGGCCACGATCATGCTCACAAGATCCTGCGGGGTGGTGACGATCACGACGCCGTCGATGGGCAGGGACTGAAACACCGTGAGCGGCACGTCGCCGGTGCCGGGAGGCATATCGACAAACATATAGTCCACATCCTGCCAGAGCACGTCCGTCCAGAACTGGGTGACGGCGCCGGCGATGACGGGGCCGCGCCAGACTACAGGCTCGGTCTCATTTTCCAGAATGAGGTTGATGGACATGAGCTGCAGCCCGCTCGGCGTGGTCACGGGGATCAGGAACTGATCGGTGCCAGTGGCGTGCTGGGTGACGCCGAAGGATTTGGGGATGGATGGGCCGGTGATGTCCGCGTCCAGCACGGCGCAGCGGTAGCCGCGGCGCTGCATCTCGGAGGCGAGCAGGCTCGTCACGAGGGATTTGCCGACGCCGCCCTTGCCGGAGACGACGGCGATGACCTTCTTGACGCTGGAATAGGGGTTTAAGGGCTTGAGAAAGCTCTGAGGCTCCGAGCGGGAGGGACAGTTTTCCCCGCAGGTGGAGCAATCGTGGGTGCATTCGCTCATATAAAAAGCATTCCTTTCGGTAATATAAATTTCCAACGCTTCTATTATACTCAATTTATCGCTTCTGTCAAACCCGGTTGTCAGAAACGCCGTTTTGTGGTATACTGTAAGGTGAGATTTTGTACAAAGGAGGGATACGGCATGTCCGCGACACAGCTTTTTCTCGAATATATGCTCATGGCGTCGAAGTACGGGCTGGTTCTGCTGAGCATCGCGATCCTCGTGCGCTGTATCCGCTCCCTGCTGCGCGAACAGTACGAGCCGGAGACCTGGGCTTACATCCGCACCGGCGACGGCCGCCTGCCCGTGAACCATTGGGAGGTCATCCTTGGCCGCTCTCCGAGCGCTGACGTGCGCATCGACAAGAAAGGCGTGAGCCGCGTGCACGCGGTGCTCTCGCGCAACGACCACGGCGTGTGGCAGATCTACGATATTTTTGCTCGCAGCGGCGTCTGGGTCAACGGCGAGCGCGTGGGCGACCGCGGCATCCGCGTAAACGACAAGGACGTCATCAACCTCGGCGGCGTCAACGTGCGCTTTCAGGAGGTTTCGCTGGAGCGGCGCGAGAAGCTGGAGGAAAAGCGCAGCGCCCCCGGGCGTCTCACCTCCCCGGCGGTGACGCTGCTGGAGCTGACGCTGTTTCAGCTTTTCCTGCTGATGCAGCACGCCATGAGCGCTGACCCAGAGAATCTGCCCGCGATCGCGCTGGGCTTTGTCTCCCTCGCCATCATGCAGTGGAGCGGCTATAACGCCATGCGCGTCATCGGGCGCAGCGGCTTTGAGGTGGAGACGCTGGCCTTCTATCTCTCAAGCCTCGGTATGTCGGTGGCCGCCTCGTCCACGCCGGACGATATGTACAAGCAGATTTTGCTGACGCTCGCGGGCGTTGTTCTGTTTCTGCTGATGGGCTGGTGGCTGAGAAGCCTTGACCGCGTCGAGAGCACGCGCCTGCCGGTGGCGGCGCTGGCGCTGATGCTGCTTGCGGTCAACGCGGTGTTCTCCGACGTGATCCTCGGCGCGAGAAACTGGCTCATCATCGGCGGCTTCTCCTTCCAGCCCTCGGAGCTGGTGAAGGTCGCCTACGTCTACGTCGGCGCCGCCACGCTCGAGCGCCTGTTCCGGGAGAAGAACCTGTACTCCTTCATCGCTTTCTCCGCCATGTGCGTGCTGGCGCTGGCGCTGATCGGCGACTTCGGCACCGCGCTGGTGTTCTTCGTGTGCTTTCTCGTGATTTCCTTCATGCGCTCCGGCTCCATCGCGACCGTGATCCTCGCGATCTCCGGCGCGATCATCGCGGCGCTGCTCGCCGTGAGCATCCGCCCCTATATCGGCAGCCGCTTTGCTGTCTGGGGGCATGTGTGGGAGGATGTGTACGACAAGGGCTATCAGCAGACCCGCGCTATGTCCGCCGCCGCGGCGGGCGGGCTCTTCGGCAAGGGCGGCGGCAGCGGCTGGCTCAAGGACATCGTGGCCGGCAACACGGACATGGTCTTTGCCGTCATTTGCGAGGAGCAGGGGCTCATCATCGCGCTGTGCATGTGCATGGCGGTGCTGACGCTGGCCTTCTTCGCCATCCGCAGCGCGAGGACCGGGCGCTCATCCTACTACGCGATCGCCGCCTGCGCCGCGATGACCATGCTGCTGACGCAGCTTGCGCTGAACGTGTTCGGCTCGCTGGACATCCTGCCCTTCACGGGCGTGACCTTCCCCTTTGTCTCCCGCGGCGGCTCCTCGCTTTTGAGCTGCTGGATGATGATGGCCTATATCAAGGGCGCGGACAACCGGCGCGACGCGAGCTTCGCCGTGCGCCCCGGGGAGCGGATGCGAAACGCCCCGCCGCCCGAGGACGAGCCGGACGAGGAGGAAGACGAATGAAAAAGATCACACGGCGCGCCTTCTCCGTGCTGCTGCTGGCGCTGCTGGTCATTGTGGGGCTTACAAACTATGTGCTGCGCTACATCGACCACGGGGAGGACTGGGCGCTCTATTTTAACCGCCTCAACTCCGGCTCCTCCGGCGAGCTTCTGGACCGCAACGGCATCGTACTGGCGGCCTTCTCGGCAAACGAGAACCGCTACGCCGAGGACGCGCTGACCCGCACCGCCAATTACCACGTCACCGGCGACTACTGGGGGCGCACCGGCACCGGCATCCTCTCCACCTACTGGAACAAGATGCAGGGCTTCAGCCTCCTGACCGGCACGACCCGCTCCACCGCGAGGACGACGCGGCTCTATATCGACGCGGGGCTCAATAACACCGCTTACGCGGGCTTGGACGGACGCAACGGCTGCGTTCTGGTCACCAACTACAAAACCGGGGAGCTGGTGTGCATGGTCTCGACCCCGGCGGTCGATCCGGCGGACGCAAACGCCGTGCCCGCGCCGGGCGCGTATATTAACCGCGCGCTCTCGTCCGTCTTTGTCCCCGGCTCCGTCTTCAAGCTCATCACCGCCGCCGCGGCCATTGAGAATCTCCCGAATCTGGAAGACCGGCGCTTCTACTGCGAGGGCAGCACCTTCATCGCGGGCGTGGAGATCAAGTGCTCCGGCGAGCACTATACCCAGACCTTTGAGCAGGCGCTGGCAAACTCCTGCAACGTGGCCTTTGCGAAGATCGCAACGCTCGTGGGGCAGGACAAGCTGGTCGAATATGTGCGCGCTTTCGGCTTTCTTGACCGGCACACGCTCGGGGACATTCCCACCGCCGCGGGCAGCTTTCCGCTCGAGTTCGTGGGCGACCCGGAGCTTGGCTGGGCGGGCATCGGGCAGTCCACCGACATGGTGAACCCCTACGCCATGCTGCGCTACGTCTCCGCGATCGCAAACGGCGGCATCCTCGTAGAGCCGACAATGGTCGATACCGGCAAAGCCCCGGTGAAGTCCCGCTTCTTATCGAGCGACACCGCCGAAAAGCTCAAGGAAATGATGGCCTATAATGTGAGCTATGCTTACGAGGCGGACTTTCGCTTCACGGGGCTCAAGCTCTGCGCCAAGACCGGCACCGCCGAGCTGGGCGGCGATCTGACAAGCCACGCCTGGTTCGTGGGCTTTCTCGACGACGAGGAGCACCCCTACGCCTTCGTGGTGCTGGTGGAAAACGGCGGCGGCGGTTTGAGCGTCGCCTCCCCGATCGCTGAGCGCGTGCTGCGGCATTGCATGAGGTTAGAGTGATCACTGACCACTGACCACTATCCTGAAAGGATGAACACATGGCAGACATTACCGTGACCTCGCTGGTCAAATCCTTCGAGGTGGGAAACAATATACTCGACGGGCTGAGCTTCACCGTAAACCCCGGGGAGCGGGTCGGCATTCTCGGCCCCAACGGCTGCGGTAAGACCACGCTCTTTCGCATCCTCGTGCACGAGATCGACTATGACGAGGGGCAGGTCGCCACAGCTCCAAATAAGCGCATCGGCCTCATCTCCCAGATCCCGGTCTACCCCGCGGGCTGGACGGTGGAGGATGTGCTGAAGGAAGCCCACCGCCGCCTCTATACCATGCAGAGCCGCATGGACGCGCTCACCGAGCAGATGGAGCGCGACAGCTCCCCGGCGCTTTTACAGGAATATGACCGGCTGAGCGCGGAGTTCCAGCGTCTCGGCGGCTACACGATGGAGAGCGAGCGCAACCGCGTGGCAAACGGCCTGCAGATCCCGCCTTTTCAGCGGGAGCAGCTCTTCGACTCGCTCTCCGGCGGGGAGAAGACCCGCGTGAACCTCGCGCGGCTGATTCTGGAGGATACGGACATCCTCCTGCTCGACGAGCCGACCAACCACCTCGACCTGCGCGCCACCGAGTGGCTGGAGGACTACCTGCTGCACTTTAAAGGCACCGTCCTCGCCATCAGCCATGACCGCTGGTTTCTCGACAAGGTGGTGCAGCGCTGCGTGGAGATCAGCGAGGGCAAGGCTGCGTTCTATTCCGGCAATTACAGCTTCTATGTTGAGGAGCGGCAGCGGCGCTTTGAGGAAAAGCTCAAGCAGTACGAGAAGGATCAGGCGAAGATCGAGCAATTGCAGCGCGCCGCCGAGCAGATGCACCTCTGGGCGTTCATGGGCAACGACAAGCTGCATAAGCGCGCGTTTTCGATGGAAAAACGCATCGAAAAGCTCTCCAGAAGCGAAAAGCCCAAGGATCAGAAAAAGCTCTCCGTCAAGTTCAGGCAGCGGGACTTTGACGGGGACGAGGCGCTGGTGATCGAGGGCCTGGAGAAGTCCTTCGGGCAAAAGCGGCTGTTTCACGATCTCTCCCTCAGCGTCACGGGCGGCGAGCGCATCGCGATCGTGGGCGATAACGGCACGGGCAAATCCACACTCGTCAAGCTCATCATGTCCGAGGAGACGCCCGACGCCGGTTACTTATCCCTCGGCCCCGCCGTGCGCAAGGCCTATCTGCCGCAGATCGTGCAGTTTGCGGTGGACGAGCGCACGATGGTGGACACCATGCTCTACGACTGCCGGGTGGAGCCGCAGCAGGCGCGCGACCGCCTCGCCGCCTTCGGTTTCCGGGGCGAGGACGTGTTCAAGCCCGTGGGCGCACTCTCCGGCGGCGAAAAAAGCCGCCTCAAGCTCTGCGAGCTGATGGGCGGGGACATCAACCTCCTGATCCTCGACGAGCCGACCAACCACCTCGACATCGCAAGCCGCGAGTGGATGGAGGACGCGCTCTCGGACTATGAGCAGACGCTGCTCTTCGTCTCGCACGACCGCTGGTTCATCGAAAAGTTTGCCGAACGCATCTGGGCGCTCGAGAACGGGGAACTGACGGATTTTCGCGGCGGCTGGCGGGAATACAGCGCCTGGAAGGAGCGGCAGGCCGTCTTTCAGCAGGCGGCGCCCAAGCCCGTGAAAAAGGAGAAAGAAAAAAAGCCCCACGTCCCGAACAGCGAAAAGCTCATCGCCAAGACCGAGCGGGAGATCGCCCGGCTGGAGGAAAAGCTCGCCGCGCTCGAGCGGGAGGAGGAGCAATACGCTTCGGATTACCAGAAGCTTCTGGAACTGGAGGTGCAGAAGGACGCCATCAACACAGAGCTTTTGGCAATCTATGACAAATGGGAGGAGCTCAATTCCTGATGAACAAGAAAAAAAGCGGCCTTTGGGCCGTCGTGTCCGCGGGGCTGACCGCCTGCGCGCTGGTTCTGCGCTTTGCCCTGCGCGGCTACGCCTGGTGGGGCTACGCGCTGCTCTTTGTCGCCGCGCTCATCGTGCTGCACCGCTTTGCGCCGCCGCTGCTGTGGAAGCTCGCCGTGGCGCTGACCTGCCTCGGGCTTCTCTATTTCTGCATCGTGGAAGTGCCCATCATCAGAAACGCGCGCACCGACAAAAACCCCGAACGCCCGTATCTCATCGTGCTGGGCGCGGCGGTATACGGCGACCAGCCCTCGCTGACGCTCGTGCGGCGGCTGGAGGGCGCGCTTGACTACTTAAATCGCTATCCGGAGAGCGTCGCCATCGTCTCCGGCGGCATGGGCAAGGGCGAGACCGTCACCGAGGGGCAGGCCATGTATGACTGGCTGATCGCCCACGGCGCTGATCCCGCGCGGGTGCTCGTGGAGGACAAGGCCACCTCCACGATGGAAAACCTCAAATACAGCTTTGCCATCATCCGCGAGCGCGGGGACGAGCCGGCGGGCAACATCGCCATCGTCTCGAGCGCCTACCACCTCTACCGTGCCAAGTGCATGGCGGCGAAGCTCGGCGCCCCGGACGCCGCGGGCGTTGCCGCCCCCTGGGGCTACTTCTTCGTCATGCTCAACTACTTCATCCGTGAAGCCTTCGGCGTCACGCATCTGTGGGTCTTTGGGGAGTAGTTTTTAGCGCTTAGCGCTAAAAATTTAAGCGCTAAACGCTGCCAAAGCGTTACGCCGGTGCGTCCTCGTCACCCATGGAGCGCATGCGGTCGCGGGCGTTGGTGACGTGGCGGGTCATGGCCTCATTCGCGGCCGCACTGTCGTGGGCGCTCAGGGCGGCAAGGATCGCCTCATGCTCCTCGACAGACTGCAAAGCCCGGCTGTGCTTGCTGACGGAGGCCATGCGGAATTTGGTCATTTTCTTGTGCAGCCCCAGCAGCGTGTCCATCAGTGCGTGGCTGCCGCAGGCGTGGTAGACCAGCTCGTGAAAGCGGGAGTCCAGGTTCTTGATCTGGTCGGAGTGCCCGCCGTCCGGCTTTTCGGTGTAGAAGCGCTGCAGCTCCAGCGTGTCTTGGATCTCCCGCAGCTCCTCCGGCGTGATGCGCTTTGCCGCCCACGCGGCCGCCAAGCCCTCGATGCGGATGCGGATCTCGTACATGTCCAGCATGTCCTCCTGCGAGATGCCGACGACGGTGACGCCGCGCCCCGCCTCCTCCAGGATGTTCTCCTGCTCCAGGCGGCGGATCGCCTCGCGGATCGGCGTGCGGCTCACACCCAGCTCCTCCGAGAGCCGCAGCTCCGTCAGCAGCTCGCCCCGCGGATACTTTCCGGAGAGAATGTCCCGCTCCAGTTGTTCAAAAATCTGATCGGCTATGGAAATGCTCTTGCGTTCGCCCATGTCCCTGTCCTTCTTCTGTTTTATTGTATACAATTATACACTTTTATTTCCGTTTGTCCATCCCCTTTTTTGTGTTTTTTCAAAATGACAGATTGTGTAAAAAACGGGCGAATTCGCATCCAAATTCTGCGAATCCGCCCGATATGATTGGGAAAAATCAAAATTTTCCTACTAACTACTAACCACTAACCACTGGCCACTGACCACTGACCACTGACCACTGACCACTCACTCCGCAAACAGCGGCGTGGAGAGATAGCGGTCGCCGGTGTCGGGCAGGAGGACAACAATGGTCTTGCCCTTGTTTTCGGGCCGCTTGGCAAGCTCAATGGCGGCATGGACAGCCGCGCCGGAGGAGATGCCCACCAGCACGCCCTCCTTCAGCCCCACCTTGCGCCCGGCGGCGAAGGCGTCCTCATTCTCGACGGGGATGATCTCGTCATAGACGCCGGTGTTGAGCACCTCAGGCACAAAGCCCGCGCCGATGCCCTGGATCTTATGCGCGCCCGCCGTGCCCTTCGAGAGCACCGGCGAGGAGGCGGGCTCCACCGCCACGATCCTGACAGCGGGGTTCTGCTCCTTCAGATACTCGCCCACGCCGGTCAGCGTACCGCCGGTGCCGACGCCCGCGACGAAGATATCCACCTTGCCGTCGGTATCCTCCCAGATCTCGGGGCCGGTGCTGGCCTTATGGGCGGCGGGGTTGGCGGGATTGACGAACTGCCCGGGGATGAACGCGCCGGGGATCCCCTTCGCCAGCTCCTCAGCCTTGGCGATGGAGCCCTTCATACCCTTGGCACCCTCGGTGAGCACCAGCTCGGCGCCGTAAGCCTTCATGAGCTGCCTGCGTTCCACGCTCATGGTCTCGGGCATGACGATGATGATGCGGTAGCCGCGCGCGGCGGCGACGGAGGCAAGGCCGATGCCGGTGTTGCCGGAGGTCGGCTCGATGATGACGGAGTCCGGCGTCAGAAGCCCTCTGGCCTCGGCGTCATCGAGCATGGCCTTGGCAATGCGATCCTTGACAGAACCGGCGGGGTTAAGGTACTCCAGCTTTGCCAGGACTCTTGCGCCCAGGTTCTCGCTTTTTTCGATATTGCTCAGCTCCAGCAGGGGCGTTTTGCCGATCAACTGGTCTGCGGACGTATAAATCTTGCTCATTTCAGATTCCTCCATAAACTTGTTTTTGTGATTTCACCGTCATTTATGGAGTCAACATCGAAAACGATACCGCATTTTTCAAAACTGCCTTTCCTAATGGGGATGTGTGCATTATAAGCTTTTATTCCTACCTTGTCAATAGGAAATTGATCATTTTTCCGTGTTCCGAATCATCCCGCCGCCGAGCACCAGTTCCCCGTCATAGAGGACTACGGTCTGTCCGGGGGTGATGGCACGCTGCGGCGAAGCAAAGCGAAGATACAGTCTGCCTCCGGGCAGGGCTTCGGCCAGCGCCGTCTGGGGCTTTTGCCGATAGCGGCAGCGAGCTGTAACACGGATCACCGCCCCCGGTTCCGGGATCGAAAGCCAGTTCATACGCGAGGCGGTGAGCGCGCTGCTGTACAGGCTGCTATCCGGCCCGACCGTGACCGTGTTTGCCGCCATGTCCTTTGCCACCACATAGACCCGCTCCCCCATGGGAAGGCGCAGGCCGCGGCGCTGTCCCAGCGTATAGCGCACCGCGCCCCGGTGCCGTCCGAGGACTTCCCCGCTTTCGCTCAAAAACGCCCCTGACGGATAGCTTCCGCCGCGATAGCGCTCCAAAAACGCGCCGTAGTCCCCATCGGGGACAAAGCAAATATCCTGACTGTCGGGCTTATGGGCGGTGACAAGGCCGAGGGACGCCGCAATTTCCCGGATCTCCGTCTTACGATAATCCCCCAGCGGAAAGCGCAGAAACGCAAGCTGCTCCTGCGTGAGCATGGCGAGGACATAGCTCTGATCCTTTGTCTCGTCCAGCGCGGTCTTCATCTGCCAGCGCCCGGAAGCATCGTCATAGCCCGTGCGGACGTAATGCCCGGTGGCGAGGCAGTCAAAACCCCGGTTGCGGGCATAGTCCAGCAGGTAATCAAACTTGATGCGGCGATTGCACTCGATGCAGGGGTTGGGCGTTCGCCCCGCCTCGTAAGAGCGCACGAAGTCCGCCATTACCGTCTCGCGAAACAGCCCGCGGCAGTCAAGGCTCTCAAAGGGCATCCCCAGGCGAAAGGCCGCGTCCGAGGCGTCGTCCGCATCGCGCTGGGTGCAGCAGCTCTTATGGCAGGCAAGGCCGATATCCGTGTTGCGATAGAGCGTCAGATTCACGCCCTCGCAGTCATAGCCCTGCTTCTGTAACAGATATGCGGCGGTGGAGCTGTCCACGCCGCCGCTCATGGCAATCAGCGCCCTCATCCCAGCACGAAATCGCGGATGATACCGGCGATCTTGGAGCTGTGGACGATGTAGGAGCCGTGATCCTCGCCCTCCACGAACTGGAGCTGGGCGTTCGGGATCGCAGCGGCGATGTGCCGCGTCTCCTCCGGGAGAATGAGATCCCCCGTCCCCGCCAGCACCAGCGTCTCCGCGCGGATGCTGTGCAGCGTGGCGTCGTCGATCTGCGGCTCGCGCAGCATGAGGGCGAGCTTCTCGTCCGGCTTGAGCTTGTTTAAGAGCCAAAGCTGGGCGCGCAGCTTCTTTGTCACACCCTTCGGGCTGAGATTCGCGCCGCTCACGATCAGCGTCGTGATGCGCTCACTCTTCGCCGCTGTGAGCAGCCCCACGATGCCGCCGTCGCTGAAGCCGTAGAACACCGCGCCGCGCAGATCAAGCGCTTCGAGCAGGGCGAGCATGTCCGCCGCCATGTCGGCATAGTGCAGCGCAGGTACCCGGCTCGAGCGCCCGTGACCGCGGGAATCCACCGTATAGCAGCAAAAATCGCCGCGCAGCTCCCGCACAGCCTCGTTGAAGATCGTGTGATCCTCCCCGTTGCCGTGCAGCATCAGCAGCGGCCGACCCTCGCCGCTTTTTTCGTAATAGATCTCAACGCCGTTTACCTTTGCGATCATAGTGTAACCTCTCTGATTCAGTGAAAAGTGAAGCGTTATGGTGTCGCTTCGCGACTTATTTCCATTCGTTCCCGAAGGGAACACCATATCTTTTCACTGTTCACCATTCACTGTTCTCTCCCCAAAAAAGGGCCGGAAATTGCTTTCCGGCCCCGTTTTGGTATTTTTATGTTTTACTTCTCCGCCTGGGGCTTGAAGTAGGCCAGGCAGAAGAACACGACCAGCGCGAGCACCGCGACGATGTACCACACGATCTGCGGGCCGCCGAAGAAGTCGATCATCTGACCGGCCAGCACGAAGGCCATCACGACAGGCACCACAAACTTGATGCAGATGCGGTAGAACTTCTTGAAGCCCTCGGAGGGATCGCCGTGCGTGACCTCGTCCAGCACCAGCTCGGGGCTCTTTTCCCAGCCGATCATCAGCGCCATCAGCATGGCGCCGAGCGGCATTGCGATGCCCTCAGACCAGCAGTCCATGAAGTTCAGGAAGCAGTCGAGGAAGGTGGGAACCGTGGTGATGCCCAGCAAGCTCGCCGGTGAGAAGTTGGAGCCCAGACCGTCCCACGCGACGATGATCGCCTCGAACAGGATCAGCAGGGACACGGTCAGCACGCGCTGCTTGCGGGTATCGTTTTCGCCCTTCTGCAGATCCTTGTCGATCCAGTGGGCGGCGATGGTCTCCATCAGGGAGATGGCGGAGGAGATGGCCGCGATCAGCACCAGCACATAGAAGATAACGCCGAACAGGGGGCCGAGGCTGCCCATGTTGGAGAACACGTCCTGCAGCGTGACGAACAGGAGGTTGGGGCCGCTCAGCTTGATCTGACCGACGGGGGTGCCATTGGCAATGCCGTTGGCAACGGCGGCGGGGATGACGGCGATACCGGCCATGATGGCGATCAGGGTATCAGCCACAACGATGATGACGGAGTTCTTGACCAGGTTCTCCTCCTTCGAGAGGTAGGAGCCGTAAGTCAGGATGGCGCCCATGGCCAGGGACAGGGAGAAGAACATCTGGCCGCCGGCGGTGCCGAGCACGGTGATGAGGTTCGGCGCGGACTCGATGAAGCCCTTGGAGACCGCGTAGCCGGGGACGAACATGAACTTCAGACCTTCCACGGCGTTGGGCAGGGTCAGGGAGCGGACGATGATGATGAGCAGCATCACAAACAGCGCGGGCATGCCGATCTTGTTGAACTTCTCAATGCCGCTGGAGACGCCGCCCTGCACGATGGCCATGCAGAGGATGATGAACAGCGCCGTGAACACCACGCAGCCGAGCGGCGTCGTCAGCATGGCGCCGAAGATCTCGCCGCCGGACATGGCGACCGCGTCGTTGCCGAAGGAGAGCTTCGTCATGTTCAGCGCGACATACTGCAGACAGTAGCCGCCCAGCACGGAATAGAAGCTCATGATCAGGAAGGGCGCGATGGTGGCCAGCCAGCCGATCCAGCCGAACTTTGCCGAGACCTTCTTGTAGGCGTCGATCGGGCTGAGCTTGGTCTTGCGGCCGATGGCAAGCTCGGAGACCATGATGATCATGCCGACAAAGATCGCCAGCAGCAGGTAGACGATCAGGAAGGTGAAGCCGCCGGACTTGCCCATCTTGTAGGGGAAGCCCCAGATGTTGCCGAGGCCGACAGCCGAGCCGATAGCGGCAAGCAGGAAGCCTAAGTTGCTGCCCCAGGAACTGCGATTGTTTTCCATAATTACTCTCCTCTCTCATATTGTTCTCGGACTCACGGAAGCATCGGGGAAGCGCGGAATGAATCGGCGAGAGCAGATTCCAAGAAAATTTGCGTTCTGATGAAGGCAGTTTTTCGCGGGAATACTTTGTGTATTGCAAGAAAACCGACAAAATCGGGGCGTAAATTTTCCGAAAGATGCCGAAGGCGATTGATTCAGCGTTTCCTTTGAAAAAAAGAATCTGCCCGATCCTCAGCCTGTATATGCCCACGCGGCAGGGATCGGGCAAGCTTTTATTCTTTGCTTCTTTGAATGATTATAGCATCCGCTTCCTTGCTCGTCAAGACGGAATTTGAACAATTTGTAAATGAAAGAAGATAGGAAAACGGTATGATAGGCTGCTACGCCATGACGCACAGCACCAGCCCGTACACCACGCTGGCCGCGAGGCCGAAAACGATCACCGGCCCCGCGATGGAGAACATCTTCACCGCCGTGCCGGTCACAAGCCCCTCGGTCTTGAATTCCAGCGCCGGGGCGGCGACGGAGTTGGAAAAGCCCGTGATGGGCACAAGCGTCCCCGCCCGCCCGACGGCCGCGAGATCGTCATACACGCCGAGCGCGGTCAAAAGCGCGCCGAGGGCGATGAGCGCAACGGATTCCGCCGTGCCGGCCGCCTGCTCGTCCAGCCCCATGTTCTGAAAGAGCGTCAGCAGAAGCTGCCCCAGGCAGCAGATCGCCCCGCCCATCAGGAAGGCGCCCAGACAGTTGCGCCCCACCTGCGAGCGCGGCGCGCGCTTCTCCGCCCAGCGGCGGTATTCCCCGTTCTGCATATCCATAAGCCGTACCTCCTGTGTTTTCTACAAGTTTTTGCGGAAGTACGCGAAAATATTCTTGACAATCCGGCAAAGGTATATTATAATACGCAGGCTGACAAGTGAATATGCTTTCTTCTTGAGCAATACGGAGATGTCGCGTAGTTGGTCGAGCGCGCACGATTGGAAATCGTGTAGGGGTCAAAAGCTCCTCGAGAGTTCGAATCTCTCCATCTCCGCCAGAATAGGATTGCTATTTTAACAAGATAGCAATCCTGTTTTTTGCCCTAAATAGCCTTAAAACAAAAGGTTTATCGGCTTTTCAACATCAAATCAGAAAAACCTGTCTTTCTACCAACCAAGAAGGGTTGCTTCATTGCTATCATTCATGTTGAGTGGTATAATCATCTGTACAAATCCAGATTTGTGTGAGGAAAAAAGATATGATACATTTGGAAATAATCGATTCAACCAATATATGGGAGATTGTTGATCTGAAGGTATTCAAATCTCAGAAAAACTTCGTTGCGGAAAATTGGGTAAGTATCGTTCAAGCATACGGTGTCCGGGATTCGGCCACAGCTGCGTTTCCGTTTGCCATCTATAATGACTAAAACTTCCCACATGATAAATCCGGCGAAAAGTGTTTCGCTTTCTTCGAATTCGCGCAAAATTTAGACAAAACCAGCAAATAAAAATAGCATATAT
>CACZXQ010000030.1 GCA_902785115.1 Oscillospiraceae bacterium
GAGCCTGCATAATGCTCAAGATATAATATGTTCATCTCTCCGTCGCTCCGCTCAGCGGTATTCTTTTCCCGAGACCGCCGACACGGTTCTCAGCATCGTCATAAGATCCTCCCGGAGAGACAGCTTTTCCAGACTCGCCAGGTTCAGCTTCATCTTCTCAGGCAGCACTTGCTCGACATAGACACGATCCACGTCCTCCGCCCCGTCGAGCAGCCTGTCCTCATCCTTATAGCGGATACTGGCCTCGCTGGTGATCCCGGCGGGCAGCAGCAGCGTCGCCATCATCTCCGGCGTGTAGCAAGCCACGTACTTCGGCACTTCGGGTCTGGGGCCGACGAAGCTCATGTTCCCCTCCAGCACGTCGATGAGCTGGGCGATCTCATCCAGGCGGTATTTGCGGATCACACGCCCGACCCTCGTCACGCGCGCATCGTTGTGCACGGTCACAAGGCTCCCCTTCCGATCCGCCCCGCTGACCATGGAGCGGAACTTGTGAATGCGAAAACGCCTGCCGTACTGTGTCACGCGCTCCTGCCGGTAGAAGACCGGTCCCTCGGAATCGACGCGGATCGCGATCCCCAGCGTGAGAAAAACGGGAGAGAGCAGAAGGAGCAGCGATAGCGAGGCTATGATATCAAAGCCTCGCTTCATTTTCAAAGTCAGTTGTTTTTTCTCCAGCAGCTCGTAATACCGCCGAAGCTCCTCCGTCTGCATGGCAGGCGGAAGCTCATCCCACGTTTTCCAGGTCACAGCTTGACGGTTTCCTTTACTGCCTCAATGTAATTGTCGATCACATACGAAACGTCCGCATCCGACAGCAGCGTGTGCAGCGGAAGCGGGATCTCGTTCTGATAGAAGGCAAATGCATGCGGGTAATCCTTGATATTAAAGCCGAGCGCCTTGTAGGCGGTGAACATCGGCAGGGGCTTATAATGCACGTTGCAGGCGACGCCGCGCTCCGCCATTTTTCGGATGATCGTGTTCCTGTCCTCCTCGGTCGCGCCGGGGACACGGGTGATGTAAAGATGCCCGTTTGAGCTGTAAGTATCGGTGTGATGCGCCAGGACCCGGATGCCCAGGGGCTTGAACGCCGCGTCGTAGCGCTCTACGATCTCGCGGCGTCGGGCCAGCAGACCGGGGTAGCGCTCAAACTGCGCAAGGCCGATGGCGGCCATGATATCCGTCATGTTGCACTTGTAGTACAGACCCTTGATATCGTATTCCCAGCCGCCAAGCTTCTCCTTGGCCAGCGCGTCCTTGTTCTGCCCGTGAAGGCTCAGAAGCTGCGCCTGGTGATAAAGCTCATCCGCGTCGATGCCCGCAAAGTCCCGGAAGACCATTGCGCCGCCCTCCGCGACGGTGAAATTCTTTACCGCGTGGAAGCTGAAATTGCTGAAATCCGCCTCGCTGCCGACCAGCTTTCCCTTCACCCTTGAGCCGAAGGCGTGCGCGGCGTCGTCCACGATCGCGCCGCGGCCGATCGCCCGCTGCAGCGCGTTTGCCGGGTGGAAGAGCTGCTTCTTTCTCTCCAGAATCTCGCGGATGCGGGGAATATCGCAGGGAACGCCGCCGAGATCCACCGGGATGACCGCCTTCGTGCGCTCGGTGATCGCGCGCTCGAGCGCCTCATAGTCGATCTCCGGCGAATCCGCCTGACAGTCCACCAGAACGATCTTCGCCCCCACATGGGCGATCACGGAGGCGGATGCCGTATAGGTATAAGCGCAGGTAACGACCTCATCGCCGGGGCCGACGCCGAGCAGCCGCAGCGCGGTCTCGGCACAGGCGGTCTGCGAATTGAGGCAGACGCAGCGACCCGCCCCGATCCACTCCGCGATGGTCTGTTCCAGCTTCTTGGTGCGCGGCCCGGTCGTGATCCAGCCGGAGCGCAGCGCCTCGCTCACATATTGAATCTCCAGCTCGGAGATATCCGGCGGAGAGAATGAAATCGTTCGTTTTTCCCTGTTCTCTTGCATCGTATCCAGTTCCTCTTGTTGAGATTCTCGTCAAATGACGACCATTTTCATTATATTATCATCTTATTATAACACAGCCGCAGCGGAATAGCAAGTGTAAACACGGTGAATCCCACGGGCTTTTTTGTGAAACAAGCTTGCGCTGAATCCGCAAATTGCTTCCGTCTTCAGGCTTTTGCGGCGGCTGCCGACAGGCAGAAGCCGGCCAGCAGATAGAAAAACAGCGTGCGGGAATCGGTGAAGGTAAAGAAGCCGGCCTCCAACTGCCCGTAGAGCATGGCGCCCAGGGCAGAGATGCAGAGGATCTGATCCGGCAGCGCCGCCGCAGGCGTCAGCAGCATCCGCAGGCAGCAAAGCGCCAGCAGGACGCTGAAGAGCAGCACCAGCAGAAGGCCGGGCAGTCCGGTCAGCATCAGGGTGTGCAGCAGGTAATTATGAAAATGCGACTCGGCATAATGCTGCATTTGCACAAGAAAACGGTTGGTCTCGTCGATGACGCTCGCACCGTCCTGCCCGAAGAGCAGGATGCGCGGGTTCTCCCGGAGCGCCTGAAAGGCCGCCTTCCAGATCTTGAGCCTTCCGGTCGAGATCCCGTCCAGCTTCTCAAAGACGCTATTGAGCTGCACCGGCTCCGCCTCCCGCTGATCTGCCACGGCGCGGAGCATCTGCGGCTCGGCACGAGGCGTCAGATGCGCCTGCATCGCCGCGCTCTCCTCCGCCGCGACCGGCGTCGGTTCGTGCCAGATCAGCGCGCCGAGGCGATCCATCGCTGTATAGGAGGCAGCCGCCGCGGCAAGAAACACCAGGATTGCAAGCGCCGCCGTAAGCGCAGCCTTCTGTCTTTCGCAGCGTCTGCGCAAAAGCAGCGCCGCGAGCAGCCCAAGGCCGACGGCAACGCTCAGGAAAACGCCCCTGCACTGTGTGAGCGAGATCACAGCGATGTCCAGCAGCGCCGCAAGCGCCGCTAAGACGCGAAGCCACAGCCTTTTATCGGAGGCGGCACACCAGAGCATCAGCGTCAGCGCGATCATGTACCAGAACGCCACGATATTGGGGTTGGTGTCCAGAAACGCGAGCTCGCCTCTGCCCGGAAGCCGAGACACGCTTGCGAGCATACCGCCCGTGATGGGATTGACAAGGTTCCGCCCGGTGACGAAGCTGTACACGCCGATCAGACCGAGCGCGGAAAAACACACGCCCAGGATCGCGCTCAGCCAGTTGAGCACACGCCGCCTTCCGGCATCGTCCAGCACAAGGCCGAGCGACAGAAACGGAAGCGCCAGCGCAAGATCCAGCAGGAACACATACTGCCTCTCCAGAACCCGGTCGCCGTTGAGGACGCGCGTGATCACCACCCAGATCAGATAGGCCGCCACGAGCTTGACCTCGATCCCGTCTCTCAGTCTGCGAAAGTACAAGACCCCCGCGATCAGAACCGGCGGAACAAAGAGGTAGACCCCGTCCTTGATGCTCTGCGCCAGATAGAAATTCACCTGCCAAAATTGAAAATACAGGAAGAGCAGTACCACCGTGACGGCATAGGCTCTTCGCAGAAATATAATATCCGAGCGTTTTTCGGGCATGGCTTTCCCTCCTCTTTCCGGCAGATCACCGAAGCTTGCAGGCTGCCGCACGCCCGCGTGTCTCGCAGCCGCATTTCTATTCACTGTATCTTATCACAGATTCGGGATTCTGTAAATGGCGAAAAGCCCCTTCGCGCCGGGCTTTCTTAAATTCCCTTAATTCGCTTGCGCTTTCTCCGGGAAAAGGCTATAATCCTCCATACAACAAGTTTTTGGAGGAAAACATGAAAAAAGCAATCCTGAGCTTTAGCATAATCGCAGCGCTCGCGCTTTCCGCCTGCGGCGCGCCCGCTGCGCAGCCCACGATCTCCCCCGAGGATTCCGAGGTCGCGACCGTGATCCAGGCGCCCTCGGAGACCGCGCCGGTCAAAACCGCGCGGCAGGACGGCGAACGCTTCCAGTCCGTCATCCTGCTCGAGGGCATGGAGGAGACGGTCAATTACGAGCATATCGTAAACCCCACGCTGGGCTTTGAGATGGACTATGACTACGAGTCCCTGATCCGGCAGAGCGGCGCGGGTTTTGAGCGCTTCGTCTCGATCTATGACGATCCCGCGGCGCCGGAAAACTACCTTGACGTGAGCTTTGACACCGGCAGCGCCGAGCTTACGGCCGACGCCATCAGCGCAAGGCTCTCAGACGTGTACGACACGAGCATTGAGGAGTTTACCCTCGACGGCGCGGGCAGATTCCTGCGTATCGAGGCGTCCGTGCTCAAGGGCACGGACCGGATGGCCGATCAGCTCCAGGCGGTGTACGTCATCCCCGCGCCTGACGGCTGCCGCGTCGCCACGGCGCACTATGCCATTGAGGCCGCCGAGGGCTTTGGGCATCGCTTCGCCGCCATGATGAACACGCTCACGGTGCTCGAGCGCAACGTGGATACCACGCTCTCCGACGAGCTTGCGCTCTCCGCCATCCGCTCCTACTGCCTCAGCGCCAACCCCGATCTTGAGGAGATCGTGAACGCGGGCGAGTACCCGGTTTACTGGGAAATCGCTTCCAGCGACGCCGGGCAGATCGTGGTTCTTTACCGTTCCTACACCGGCGCGCTGCTGCGCTACTACATCGATCGCATGACTGGCGAGACCTATGTGACCGAGTTTGTCCCCGGCATCACGTCTGAGGAGCAGCGGACGGAGGAAAGCTTCAACGTCTGGGACTATTTCGGCTGAACGAGACCAAAGGGGATGTGAAGAAACACTTTCTTCACATCCCCTTTTGATCTCACGGATTTTCTTTTACGATGTTTTCAATATCCCTGCCGCCATAGAAAATACGGACGACGCTGACAAGGTATTTATCCCGTTCCACCAGATAATACACAACATAATTGTCTACCGGCAGCTTAGGCTTGGTGGATTCGAACTCCTGCCGCCTGTGAGCGTCCCTTTTCGGCGCTTTTTGTCCCGCCTCACTTGCTGGGCGCCAGCCCAGCGGCGTTCGTTGCAGTTTTCGTGGAGCAGGTTTGGGCTGAGGCGAGGCGCAGACCGCAGGGAAAATACTCCTGTATTTTCAAGGGCTGGAACGAAGCATCAGCCCAAATCTGCCCGCGAAAACCGGCAGGGCTTCGAATCCACCAAGCCTACGCATACCCGTGGAAACCCACGGCTCCCAGTCTACTGCGGCATAGCGCTCCGGCAGTTCGCTCAAAGCCCGGATCTCCCGGCGGATACGCCCGATTTGACTGTTCGCTGTTTCGCGTTCCTTCAAGTGAAAGGCAATATAGGAATAGATCGCTCTCAAATCCTCAAGGGCTTCCGGAGAATACTCCACACGAAAGCTTTTTCTCATATCCCGAATTCCCGCATAAGCACTGCGTCGACCTCATCAGCCGAGACGCCATTGCCGGCATGAAGCGATTCCACACCTTTTCCGAGTTCACGATCCAGCTCCTCCCGGCTCATGCCGCCGATCGAAGTCGGAACGGTATCAGGAAGCCGAAGCTCGAAGGGCATGCCTCGCTGCAAAACGATTTGACTGTACAGCATTTGTATTGCGCTGGTGGGAGATATACCGAGTTTGGACAGGATTCCCTCGGCGTTTTCTTTCAGCCCCGTATCAATACGGGCATAGACAGCGGAAGTATTTGCCATCCATATCACGCTCCTTTGTTGCTATTATACGTCATATCGCAGTAAATTGCAAGCAATTGCAAGCAATACTCTACGCATGCTGACGATGAAGCCGGTTTCGCATTTTCTTTTTTCTGTTGCTATTCTTGCCATTTCCCTCTATAATACAGAATATCCATTGACCAAGGAGAACACGATATGAAACAAACGATTCTTCGCCGCTACGCCCGCCTGATCGCCCGTTCCGGCGTCAACATCCAGAAGGGGCAGGACGTGATCATCCTCTGTGAGCTTGACCAGCCGAAATTTGTCGAGCTGCTGGTGGACGAGTGCTACAAGGCCGGCGCACGGCGGGTGAAGGTGGAGTTTAACCACCAGCCGCTGCAGAAGCTGCACGTGCGCCATCAGAGCGTCACCACCATGGCCAAGGTCGAGGACTGGGAGCTTGCGCGCCTTCAGCACTACGCGGACACGCTCCCCTGCCGCATTTTCCTCGATTCCGAAGACCCCGACGGCCTCAAAGGCATCAACCAGGGCAAAATGGCCAAGGCCGGTCAGAAGCGCTACCCCATCGTCAAGCCCTATCATGACGCGATGGAGAACAAGTACCAGTGGTGCATTGCCGCCGTTCCCGGCGCGGCCTGGGCAAAGAAGCTCTTCCCCGAGCTGCCCAAGGGCAAGGCCATTGAGAAGCTCTGGGAGGCCATTCTCTTCACCTCCCGCGTGACCGACGACCCCACAGCCGCCTGGGAAGCGCACGACCGCGATCTTGCCGCGCGCTGTGATTATCTCAACAGCCTCGGCATTCAGGAGCTTCGCTACAAGGGCGATAACGGCACGGATTTTCGCGTGGGCATGATCCCCGAGGCGGAATTCAAGGGCGGCGGCGACCGCACCAAGGGCAGCGGCGTTTTCTTCAACCCCAACATCCCCACCGAGGAGTGCTTCATCTCCCCCATGCGCGGCAAGGCCGAGGGTATCGTCTACGCCACGAAGCCCCTGTCCTACCAGGGTCAGCTCATTGAAAACTTCTCCGTCCGCTTTGAAAACGGCAAGGCCGTGGAGGTCAGGGCCGAGCGTAACCAGGCGCTTTTGGAGCAGATGATCGCCATGGACGAGGGCGCGGCCTACCTGGGCGAATGCGCGCTGGTGCCGGTGGATTCCCCGATCTCCGAATCGGGACTGCTGTTTTACAACACGCTCTTTGACGAGAACGCCGCCTGCCACCTCGCGCTGGGCATGGGCTTTGCCGACACCATCAAGGGCTATGAGGACAAGACGCTGGACGAGTGCCGCGCGCTCGGCATCAACGACTCCATGATCCATGTGGACTTCATGATCGGCTATGAGGGGCTGGACATCGACGCCCTCACCCGTGACGGCAGAACCGTTCCCATCTTCCGCCGCGGCAAGTGGGCGTTTTGATATGATTCTTCCACAAGGGGCTGTGAAGAAGCACTTTCTTCACATTCCCTTGCATTTTTCCCGGATCGGTGCTATGATACCCGAGCGATCCCCCCATCAGCGGAGTTCGGCCTCTAAATCCTCCGCTTAACAAATGAAAACCAAGGAGAACAAAAATGAATCGAAACACGCAAACCGGCTCCTGGCTGAGCCGTGAATCAGCCATGCTTTCAGCCATGCTGAGATCCATTCCCGGCGCAGTGACCATCCTCTTCATTCTGGCCGTCATCACCATGAACTTTCTGGCCCGAATCACGCTGGTGTCCCTGCCCTGGCTCGCGCTCAACGCGGGAATTCTGGTCTCCTGGCTGGCTTTTTTATTGATGGACATCGTCGCCAAGCACTACGGCGCGCGGGCGGCAAACCTGCTGTCCTTCGTCGCCATTGGCGCAAACCTTCTGTGCACGCTGGTCTGCGTGATCGTGAGCCGCGCGGGGAAGCTCCCCGCGCTTGACATGGTCGTGGGCGGTCAGTGGTCGATCCTGCTCGCCAGCACCATCGCCTATGTGATCTCCGCCCTGACGAACAACTACACCAACGTCGCCATCGGCAGGCGCTTTCGCAAGAACCCGGACGGCGCCGCGGCCTATGCGGCGCGCTCCTTTGTCTCCACCTTTCTGTCCCAGATCGTGGACAACTTCCTGTTTGTCTTTCTGGCCTTTGTGGTTTTCCCCTATCTCCCCGGCGCGCTGCCCGTGCGCTGGAGCGTTTCCCAGTGCGTCGGCGCATCCGTCCTCTGCGCGGTGTTTGAGCTGATCAGCGAGGTCATCTTCTCCCCCATCGGCTACGCGGTGGTAAAGCGCTGGAACGAGCGCGGCGTGGGTCGGGAGTATCTGGAGCGCTACGGCGCGAAAGCATGAGCCATGGCGATCGCGTATTTGGAACGGCTCTCCGCCGCCCAATTGGGGCAGGCGGTGAAGACCGGGCAGATCTCCCCCACCGAGGTGGTGGCGTATTTTGCCAAACGCATCGAGCAGCGAAATCCCAGTATCAACGCCTTTGTCTACACAAGATTTGACGAAGCCTGCCAAGCCGCCAAGCGCCTGGAGGCAAGGCTTGCAAAGGGAGAGGACCCAGGCCCCTTTGCGGGTGTCCCCTTTGCGCTCAAGGACTTTCTGCCCTCCAAAAAAGGCTGGACCAATTCCCACGGCGGCGTCCGCTCCCTGATCCGGGAGGACGGCTTCGACTCCGAGTTCTGCCGCGCGATGGAGCTTGCCGGCGGTATCGCCATCGGCAAGACCAACGCCCCGGCCTTTGCCTTTCGCGGCACCTGCGACAACAAGCTCTATGGCGCCACCTCCACGCCTTTCGCCGTTGGCTACAATTCCGGCGGCTCCTCCGGCGGCAGCGCCGCCGCCGTAGCAGACGGGCTGGTGCCCATCGCCGAGGGCTCGGACGGGGGCGGTTCCATCCGCATCCCCAGCGCCTGGTGCTCTCTCTTCGGCTTCAAGGCCTCGGTCGGCACGATCCCGAGTGTCTGCCGCCCCGACGCCTGGTGCGCCACCCATCCCTACTGCTTTAACGGTGGGCTTACGCGCACGGTGGAGGACAGCGCGATCCTCTTAAACTACATGGCGCGGCACGATCCCCGCGACCCGCTGAGCCTTATGCGCACAGAGCCTGACTACACGCGGCATCTGACGCGCTCGATCAGGGGATGGCGCATCGGGTTTACGCCCGATTTCGGCATCTTCCCCACAGAGCCGGAGGTGGCCAGTGCCGTCGAACAGGCGGCGCTTCGCTTTGCCGAGGCCGGGGCGACGGTGGAGCCTGTCGCCTTCTCGCTCAAGCGCAGCGCGGCGGAGCTTGCCGAATGCTGGTGCCGCGCCATCAGCGTAGACACCGCGCTCGACCTTGCCCACTGGAAGCAGGAAGGGCTCGACCTCGTGGGCGAGCATCGGGACGAGCTGCCCGAGGAGTTTCTCTACTGGAACGCGCGCGCCGCCGAGGGCGGTATTGAGGACTACTACCGCTTCAACTGCATTCGCACAGAACTCTATGACGCGCTGCAAAGTGTCTTCGAGCGCTTTGATCTGATCGTCTCCCCCACCACGGCCTGCCTCCCGGTCAAAAACGCGGCGGACGGCAACACGACCGGCCCGCGCGCGATCGGCGGCGTGGAAAGCGAACCGCTCATTGGCTTTTGCGAGACCTTCTTTGCAAACTTCACCGGTCACCCGGCGGCCTCCGTTCCGGCGGGTCTCTCCGAAAGCGGACTTCCCATCGGGATGCAGCTCATCGGTCGGCGCTTCTGCGACGGGGACGTGCTGGCGGCCGCCGCCGCCTTTGAGCGTATACAGCCCTGGCTGGGGCTCTATGAAATTCCGTTTTCAAGAATATGATTTACCCGGGGGATGCCGTCTGCATCCCCCGGATTTCATCTTCACAACAAGTTGACATTGCGATTCATCCCGACTATAATGGTTGCACACAATACAATGAAAGCGAAACTTTTTTACGCACATGAAACGACTAAACTCGAAAACCACTCCAAAAACCGCGCTTTTTCTGCGTCTTGCGATCCTGCTCTCCACGATTTACGCGACAGGGATGATGCTGCACTGGCCGATTGGCTTTACCTTCTTCACGCAGTTATCCAACCTTTTTGTCGCCGCCGTGGTGCTCGCGCAGCTAATTCGCCGCGGCAGAGCGCCAGCGCTCAAGCTCTGGAAGTATGCCGCCACGGTGTCCATCACGCTGACCTTTCTCGTGTATCTGCTGGTGCTTGCGCCGATCACACCGGGCGGGATCGCTGCCGCCTACGTGCAGGATCACTGCGCAAGCCTCTGCATGCACCTCATCACGCCCGCGCTCACGGTGGCGGACTTTCTGCTGCACGACACGGACTACCCCTGGCAAAAGCGGCAGGTCTGGCTCTCGGCGCTGCCGCCCTTCGTGTGGCTGCTGTTCATTCTGCTGCTGGGGAAGCTGGGCGTCCGCTGGGGGCGCTGCTGCTCAAAGCGGCGAAGGCGATACACAGGGAGGACTGAGCCATGCTGGTTTATCACACCGGGCACCATGAGCTGCCCGAGCCCGACATCCGCATCGGGCGGAAAAACGCCGACTTCGGTCAGGGCTTCTATCTCTCGGCAAGCGACGAATTTGCCGGCAAATGGGTGCGGGAGCAGAAGGAGCAGGCGGCCTTTGTCAACCGCTATGAGCTCACGCTTGACGGGCTCTCCGTCCGCCGTCTGGAGCGGAACGAGGACTGGTTTGACTACATTTTCCGCAACCGCGCGGGCTATGCCGACCGCTGCGCGGAGGACGACGTGATCATCGGCCCGATCGCAAACGACACGCTCTACAACACCTTCGGCATCTTCACGAGCGGTCTGCTGCCCAGGGAGCAGGCGCTGTCGCTGCTGATGCTCGGGCCGAAATATGAGCAGATCGTCATCAAGACCGACAAAGCCCGCTCTCAGCTCCGCTTTCTCTCATCGCGCAGGCTATCGACAGCGGAGCTTCGCGAGATGCGCGAAGCGCTTTTACAGGAAGAGGAAGCCTACCAGCGCATGCTGGGCGAAGCCTTCGAAACGTGAAAAGAAAAAGTGTCGCTGCGTAACGGATTCCAATCCGTCGCGCAGCGACACCTTTCTATTACTGGTCACTGGTCACTGAACACTGACCACTCCTCACGCTGTCCATGATCCGGCAGTCGAGCGCCGTTCTTCCGAAGGGCGTCATGAGATAGTAGCCGTCCACCATGGGGCGCATGGCTTTGACATAGCCCGCGCAGAGCTCAACGGCGATGGCCTCCGCCTGCTCCCGATCGGCCCCGACATAACGGGCGACGGTGGCATCGTCCACCGCGACGCCGTGGACGTTCTGCCGCAGAAAGAGGGCGTTTTTCTCCGACACGATGGGAAGGATGCCGCCGAGGATGCGCCCGCTCAGGCTGAAGCGGGCAAGCTCCAGATTTTCCAGCGCCTGCGACCCCATCACGGGCTGGGTCAGAAAACCGACCGCGCCGTTTTCCTCCTTCTCGCAGGCACGGCGCAGCTCCACCTCAAAGTTCCGTGCGTTCACGTTCAGCGCCGCGAACAGCCGCAGCGGCAGCCCCAGCTCCCGCACACGCCGCAGAAGCTCCCGGGAGTTGAAGTGGTAGACGCCGTGCGCCTCCTCGCGGTACTCCGGCGGTACCGGGTCGCCGGTCACGAGCAGCATATTCTCGATCCCCTCGGCCACGAAGCCGAAGAGCAGCGACTGCACCGCGATCCAGTTGCGGTCACGGCAGCTCATGTGCGGCAGGCTCTCCATGCCGAGTTCCCGCCGCAGCTTGCAGGCCATGATGCCCGCGTCCACGCGCACACGCCCCATCGGGCAGTCCGCCACGGTGATCATCTCCGCCCCGTGCGCCTGCAGCTCACGCGCGCCCGCCATAAATTTTGTCACGTCCGGCCCGGCTGGGCTGTCCAGCTCCACGGCGAAGGGGCGCTTTTCGCTGTCGCACAGCGCCGACCAGAATCTGCTCCCTGTCTCGATCATCCCAGCACCTCTTTGGCAATATCCGCGGCCTGCTTGGCGTCCCTGGCGTAATAGTCCGCGCCGATCTGCGCGGCGTAGTCCGCCGTCAGCACCGCGCCGCCCACCATGATTTTACATCCGTGCCCGCTTGCGCGAAGCGCCCGGATCGTCTCCTCCATGCTGCGCACGGTGGTCGTCATCAGCGCCGAGAGGCCGACAAGCCTCACGTTTTCGCGGACAGCATTCTCCACCACGGTCTCCGCCGGGACATCCCGCCCGAGGTCGATGACCGTGTAGCCGTAGTTTTCCAGCACCACGCGCACGATGTTCTTGCCGATGTCGTGAATGTCCCCGCGCACCGTGGCAAGCAGGATCTTCCCCTTCGTGACGCTCTCGCCGCCGCGCTGGGCAATGCGGCGCTTGATGATCTCAAAGCCCTCACAGGCGGCGTTGGCCGCCGAGATGAGCTGGGGCAGGAAAAGCTCCTGCTTCTCGTACTTCTCCCCCACGCGATCGAGCGCCGGGATCAGCAGCTCGTTTACCACATGCAGCTCGTCCCTCTCCGAAAGGGCAAGCTCCGTAAGCCGCGCCGTCTCGCCGCCGAGACCGCGCAAAATCGCCTCTTCGATCGTCATGCCGCCGGTCTGTGCGGCGGCGGGCTTTGTCTCGGGCTGTTCGGCAAAGCGCGCGATATAGGCGCCGCTGTTTCGATCTTCGCCCGAGAGCACGCGGTAAGCCGCGATCGCGTCCATGACGGCCTTTTGGTTGGGGTTTACGATGGGAAGCGTCAGCCCCGCAAAGAGCGCCTGTGTCAGAAAGCTCACCGTGATCTGTTCTCGCGCGGGAAGGCCGAAGGAGATGTTGCTCACCCCCAGCACCGTCTGCAGCCCCTGCGTTTCACGCACCGTCCGAAGCGCCGAGAGCGTCTCGCGCGCCTGCTCCTGCTGTGCCGAGACGGTGAGCGTCAGGCAGTCGATGCATACGTCCTCGCGTGGGATGCCGTAAGAAAGCGCCGCGTCCAGGATACGCCGGGCGATCTTTACGCGCCCCTCGGCAGTCGCGGGGATGCCGTTTTCGTCCATGCAGAGGCCGACCACCGCCGCACCGTACTTCTTGCAGAGCGGCAGGATCGCGTCCAGGGTCTCCCGCTTGCCGTTCACGGAATTGACGATGGCCTTGCCGCTCACTGCGCGAAGCCCCGCCTCGATGGCAGCAGGGTTGGAGGAGTCGATCTGCAGCGGCAGATCGGTCACGCTCTGCAGCGCCTTCACCACGCGCGTCATCATCGCCGCCTCGTCGATGCCGGGCAGCCCCACGTTCACGTCGAGGATGTCCGCCCCCGCGTCCTGCTGCTCGATGGCACGGGCAAGGATGTAGTCGATGTCGTTTTCCCGCAGCGCCTGCTGGAAGCGCTTTTTCCCCGTGGGGTTGATGCGCTCACCGATCACACGCACGCCGTCCAGGCTCACGGCCTTCCGCCCCGAACAGACCCCGCGCCTGCGTTCAGGCTTCGCTTCTGCTATAATGTTTCTTGGTAAAAGCTCGTTCAGCGCCCGGATAAAGTCGGGATTCGTGCCGCAGCAGCCGCCCAGCATCGTCACGCCGAGGCGGATCGCGCCCTGCAGCTCGCGGGCAAAATCCATCGCGCTGATGCGGTATTCCCCGGTCGCGGGGTCGGGAAGCCCGGCGTTGGGCTTTAGGATCAGCGGCTTATCCGTCCACGCCCGCAGCTCCTCCACGAGCGGCAGCAGCTCTTTCGGCCCGAGGGAGCAGTTAAAGCCCATCGCGTCCACGCCGAGTCCGTCCAGCGTCAGCGCCATCGCGGGCACCGTGGTCCCGACAAAGCTGCGCCCGCTCGCTTCAAAGGTCATTGTGACCCAGACGGGAAGCTCGCTGTTCTCCTTCGCCGCGAGCACCGCGGCCTTGACCTCATAGAGATCGCTCATCGTCTCGATCACGATCAGATCCGCCCCGGCCTTCGCCCCGGCGGCGACCTGCTCACGAAACAGTTCGTAGGCTTGCTCGAACGATAGCGTCCCCAGCGGCTCCAGAAGCTGCCCGATGGGGCCGATGTCCAGCGCCACACGCACGCCCTCGTCTCCGGCGGCAAGCTTCGCGCAGCGCACGCCGGCTTCGACCACGTCCTCCACGCAGAGCCCCGCGCCCTTGAGCTTGAGGCGGTTTGCGCCGAAGGTGTTGGTATAGAGCACGCGGCTGCCTGCCTCGACATAGCGCCGCTGGATCGCCGTCACCTTTTCCGGCGCGCTCAGGTTCCAGCTCTCCGGCGCCTCGCCCATGGGAAGCCCCGCCGCCTGCAGCATGGTGCCCATGCCGCCGTCCAGGAGGATGATCTTATTTTCCACAGCGCTTCCCTTCCTTTCTGAATATGCATTGTTCTCTCAGCCCGCAGGCCTCACAGCCCGTCGGGCGCTTTTTCTGCTTTTTATCCGAGATGCCCACGATCGCCGTTACGGTCTTTTGCGGCACCATGAGTCCGCTCTCCGTAAGGCTCACGCCGAGCCTGCGGTTCATGTCCAAAAGACGGAAAAACCACGGCTGCTGGCTGAGCGGGAAATCGCCATAGCCGGGGCTGAAGCGATCCGTCAGATACCGGGGCGCAAACTGCACCGCGAGATCGTCGCAGAGATTGTCGCACACGTTCTCCACCGCGGCGGAGCCCATGGCGTCGAGGATCAGCGCCTCGCTCATATCCCGCAGGCGAAGCTGCCGCTGCGCAAGCTCCAGTCCCGCGCCGAGCGTCGCGGCAAGCAGGATCACCTGGTCGCAGTCGGCAAGAAAGGCGCGGATCTCCTCCCCCGCCGGGCAGAAGTCCGTCCCGCCCAGGGGCTTATCAGGCTTGTAGTCGAACACGCTCCAGACAACGCGCGGCTCGGCAAGCTGCCGCAGCCTTCGCTCCAGGCGTGTGAGCTGTGCGTCCAGCTCTTCGGGCAGCGCTTCGCCGTGCCAGAGCAGATAGCGCAGCACTTCCCCGCGGTCAATTTGCGTTAATCTCGCCTCCACGGCTTCACCCCCCGGTTCTTCTAATTATATAGTGTAGCACAGTTTCTCAGTGTTGAAAAGAAAAAAATGGGGGACTAACCACTGACCACTGGCCACTGACCACTATAAAAAGCCTTGCAATCGCCGCGCAAAGCCGCTATACTATGCAGACGGAAGGAAGCGAACGACAAAAATGGCAATCGTTGAAGGCAAAGGCAAATGGCTCTGGAGCGCGGTGCTGCTCGTCGTATGGACAGCGCTGATCGCGCTGTTTCTGAAAACCCACGGCAATCTCACCGTGCAGCAGCTTTTGGACTACACGCCGCAGGAACCGGTACAGGCCGCGTTCGTGATGCTGGGGCTCTTTGCTTTGAAAAGCCTGGACTTCGTGATGCATTCCGGCGTCCTCTACGCCGCCGACGGCGTCATGTTCCCCCTCCCCATCGCTTTCGCGCTGAACACCGTCGGCGCGGCCATCATGGTCAGCGTCCCCTGGCTGCTCGGCCGCAGTCTGGGTACCCCCATTGCGAAAAAGCTGCGGGAGAAATACCCCAAGCTCGCCGGTATGGAAAAGCTGCGCCTCGGAAACGGCTTTCTCACCGCCATGTTCCTGCGCGTGGCCAGCACCCCGCTGACCGTGGCCAGCATCTACATGGGCGCGACCGGCATGGACTATGTCCCCTATCTTCTCGGCTCGCTCACGGGGCTCATTCCCGTGATGGCAAGCTACGCCGTCATGGGTGCGGCGGCGGATGATCCAAGCAGCCCGGAGTTTATCGCCGGAGGAGCCGCCATCGCCGTCACCACCGTTCTTTCTATTATCATCTACGCGCTGCTGTTACGCAGAGCGGCGCGAAAAAACCGTTAAAAAAGGATCTTTTTTATGTCTCCTGAAGCAGTTGAACAGTATAACGCCGCGCTCAAAGCGGGTCAAAAGTTTTATAAGAACGCCGTCGCCAACGGGACGAACCCCTATCCCCCCGTGCTTGACGAGCTGACCGCCGGCGTCACCCTCGCCGGGCAGGCCGATCTCGGGCTCGTGAACATTCCAAGTGAGCTGCTTGTCGGCACCAAGACCGCAGGGCGCGTCTTTGCCCTCGCGGGGAACTTCATGCCCCTGCTGCCCCAGGGCAGCGAGTTTGGCTCCAAGTGGATCTCCCTCTGCTCTGCCCACCTGAGCGATGAGGGCATCCGCGATCCGATCCGCTGCTTTGAATACTTCGGGCGCTTTTACGTGCAGGAGGGCAACAAGCGCGCAAGCGTGCTGCTGAGCTATGATTCTCCCAGCATCCCCGCCATTGTGACGCGGCTCATCCCCGCCTACTCCGATGAGCCGAAGGTGCAGAACTATTACGAGTTCATGGCCTTTTACGCGCTCTCCCGCTTCTATGGCCTGCGCTTTCACCGCAGCGGTGAGTACGCCCGGCTGCAGGCGGCTTTGGGCTTTGCCCCGGATCACGTCTGGACGGAGGACGAGCGCCGCCGTTTCTCTTCGGGCTATACGTTATTCAAATCGGTATTTGCAAAATGCAGTGCCCGTAACCCGGAGATCACGGCCGCCGAAGCGCTGCTCGAGTGGCTGACGCTCTATCCCTTCTCCTCTCTGCGTGAGCTGACGGCAAGCCAGCTCTATCAGCAGCTCGACGCCATCTGGTCGGACATTGCCGTCAAATACGGCAGCGACAGCATCCCCGTCAGCACCGAGCCCGAGATCAAGGGGGCAAGCGTCCTCACAAAGCTTCGGCGCATCGCCCACGCGGATCATATCGACGTCGCCTTCCTCTACGCCTTTGACCCCGAGACCAGCGCCTGGACGCGCGCCCACGATGAGGGTCGCCGCTATCTGGAGCAGGTCATGGGCGAGCAGGTCAGTGTACAGGTGCAGCACGCCTATAATCACGATTACCTTGGCGCCATCGAGAAGGCGGCGGAGAACGGGGCAAAGCTGATCTTCGCCACAACGCCCGCCATGATCGCGGCCTGCCGCAAGGCAGCCCCCCTCCACCCGGAGCTGAAGATCCTCTGCTGCGCCCTCTCCAAGCCTTATACCGGTGTGCGTATGTACCATACCAGAAGCTATGAGATCAAGTTCATCGCCGGTGTCATGGCCGGTATCATGGCCGGCAGGGAGCCCATCGGCTATGTGGCAAACTACCCCATCTTCGGCGTTCCGGCGGAGATCAACGCCTTTGCGCTGGGCGCGAAATCCGTAAACCCCGCGGCAAAGGTGCTGCTGCGTTGGACCTGCGTGTCCGCCGACCCCGTGCGGGAGCTGATGGAGAGCGGCGTCAAGGTGCTCTCCAACCGCGATGTCGTACGCCCCGAAAGCGGCCGCAGTGCCCTGGAGCTCGGCACCTATATGATCGGTGATACGGGCGATCCGATCCCTCTGCTGACACCGATCTGGCACTGGGGCAAGCTCTATGAGCAGATCATCCACAGCGTGTTCAGCGGCGCCTGGGCGGATATCGAGCGCAGCAAGTCCATCCACTACTGGTGGGGCATGGACAGCGGCGTTATCGACGTCAAGCTGAACGACGCGCTGCCCGCCGCTGTGCGCGGTATGGGTAATCTCCTGCGCCGCAACTTTACCACGGGCAGCGTCAGCCCCTTCCGCACGGAGATGCGCGATCAGTCCGGCGCGCTCCGCACGGACGGTGAGATTGCCCTCACGCCTGAGCAGATCATGCGCATAGACTGGTTATGCGACAACGTAAGCGGTGAGATCCCCGCCTTCGACAAGCTTCTGCCCATGTCGAAGGAGACTGTGCGCCTGCTCGGCGTTTATAAGGACAGTCTGCCGCCTGTTCAGGAAGCCCCGCAGCTGCAATAGCCCTTTCGAACCACAGAGAGAGACTTGGAGGCCAGTATGCGTATTCTGCTGATTTCCGACGAAGAGGACAAATACCTCTATGACTATTATCGCCCCGGCCGCTTTGATGGGATCGACCTGATCCTCTCCGCCGGGGATCTGAAACCGGAGTATCTGAGCTTTATCGTTACCATGGCCAACCGCCCGCTGCTGTATGTGCACGGCAACCACGACGGACGCTATGAGAAGTTCCCGCCCGAGGGCTGCGACTGCGCGGACGACAAGCTCATCAAAATAAACGGCCTGCGCATCCTGGGTCTCGGCGGCTGCCCGGTTTACAGCGGGGGGCCGCACCAGTACAGCGAGCGCCAGATGCGCAGACGCATCCAGAAGCTCAACTGGAAGATCCGCCGCGTCGGCGGCGTCGATATCGTCCTGACCCACGCCCCTGTGCGCGGCTACGGGGATATGGAGGATATTACCCACCGCGGCTTTGAGGCTTTTCTCCCCCTGCTGGATCGCTGGAAGCCGAAGTATCTGGTGCACGGCCATGTGCACCTCAACTACGGCGCGCATCAGCCCCGCGTCCTGCAGTACGGCGACACCACGCTCATCAACGCCTGCGGACGCTATGTGCTGGAGATCGAGTAAGAACAGCGGCGCCTCCCCCCATCCAGGCAGGCGCCGCTTCTCCCGCACAAGAAAATTTCAAATTTCCGAAAAAAAACTGTTGACAAATCGAGTCATTCCTGCTATTATAATCAAGCACTGAGGAACACAGCTCAGTCAAACAGAATCGGGGGTATAGCTCAGCTGGGAGAGCGCTTGAATGGCATTCAAGAGGTCAGCGGTTCGATCCCGCTTATCTCCACCAGAAAAGTCCTGAAATCGTAAGATTTCAGGACTTTTTCGTACTTTTTGAGTCCTGAAATTAAGCACCGACTGGAATTTGACTGGAACCGGGATCGTTCCCCAAAAACGCCTGGTTGAAGGCTTCTATCGCCTTCTGTTTGACCGGTGACTGCACATGCAGGTAGTGTTGCGTCATGTCCAAATCCGCATGCCCCACCATGCTTTGAATCGTTGCCAGGTCAACGCCTAATGCCTGCATCTGAGACACATAGGTGTGCCGGCAGGAGTGCGGTGTCAGCACGCGAACATCGCCCAGGGCCTCGATGTAGTCCTTGAATTTCTCCCGGTACATCTTGGGATCGAAGGGCTGCTCTTTCTTCGGCGATTGGAAAATGTACGTTTCCTCCGTGCTGCGCAGCCCGATCACGATGGGCCGCAGGCCCTCCGGCACCGGCACGTCCCGCACACTGTCTCTGGATTTCGGGACACCGATCTCCACTCTCCCGGACACTGTCTTCACCGCCTGCCGGATATGGATCGCTGAGCCGTCCTCCTCAATCAGCCTCGGCTCCAGTGCCAAGAGCTCCTGCATACGGATCCCCGTGCCCAGCATCAGCCGGATGCTGTCTCCGTACTTGTCGTGCGGGAGACACTCCATCATCCGTTTGACCTCCTCGGCGGTGAAGGCTTCCTTTGCCTCCACAGGCTTGTTGGCCTTCATCTTCTCCGCACATGCCACCGGATTTCGGCGGATCAGCTCGTTGGCCTCGGCCTTATTCATGATCTGGAAGAGCATCCCTCGCGCCTTGGCCACATAGCTGTCGGACTTGCCCTCCTTCCGGAGCTCCCGCAGCAGGTCTTCGATGTCCATCGCCTTGATGGTGTTGACCGGACGGTCTCCAATCTTCTCCTTCAGCGTCGCCAGCGTGTATTTGTAGCTCTGCTGCGTCGTCTTGGAGATGCTGTCCTTGTGCCCTTCATACCAGGTGTCCGCCCATTTGGAGAACAGGATATCCGGCTGCACCAGGGGCCGCTCGTCCAGGGTGATGAGCCCGGCCTCCAGCTTTTGCTTGAAGTCGTGCATCTTGTCCAGCGCTTCCTTGCGGGTCCTGCCGTAAAAGGACTTTCGCCTTCTCCGGCCATCCTTCTGGAAGCCGAACATGATGGAGCACTCCCAGCGCCCATCTTTTCTTTTGTTGATACTGCCTTCGCCGTTACAGCGTTTCTTTGCCAAAATAACTCCTTTCCTCAGAACATTGTGTTTCTCTGATCTATTGTTTACATAACTTTCTCGATTTTTCAAGTGTTTTGTTAAAAAAATTCCAGTCGGGTCGAAACCCGGCTGGAATTCCTCTTATTCAAGCTGATCGTCCATCCATTGAAGCAGCTTTTCTTTAGGCACAACGAGCCGCCGTCCGATGTGGAGCGTGGGAAAGCCCTCGCTGTGCATCAGCGTATAGGCGGAGTTCTTGGCGATGCCGAGGATCTCCGCCACCTGCTGGGCGTTCAGGGTATAGGGCATCCGCTCAATGTCAGCATTCGTCATCGGCATCCCCTCGCTTTCTGGGTACCCATTTCAGCTCGTACCCGATCACGTCGGCCAGCTCCACGACTTCCCGATAGCGCAGTGAATTCCGCTGCAGCTTGTTGGAGAAGTTGGAGGCCGAATCGCTCCAACCGTACTGCTGGTGGAGCTGATCTAAGGTCTCCTGCATCGTGAGGCCTGCGCCGACGATCCTTGCTTTGATCTCATTTCTGGTTGTATTCATGGTATTAATCCTTCTTTCTTAAAAATAGTAGTGGAGTTCAAACAATCTGTACGTACGTACAGATGATTCCGACTCTTGGATAAAAATATAGGGCGATCAAACATGACCGCCCATTAGCGTGCGTCTCGATCAGGGCTCTTACGGGCAAGCTTACGCTGCTGCTTTTGCAGGTTCTCCTCGTTCCAAATCTCCCGGACGCGTCCCTCAATATAGTCCTTTCCGTAGGAGCGGCAGAGCGTGTCGTATTTTTCGACCGTCACGGACTTCTCCGCGTTTTCCTCGATCATATGGTCGACCGTGGCCTCCAGGGTGGCGACCCGGCCAAGCGCGCGCTCCAGCTCCTTCTTCAGATTGTTGTAAGCACGCTTCAAATCCTGGTAGGCCTCATAGATGGCCAGGTACACCTTCTGGAACTTCCGCATGGCGGGCTTGGCCTTATGCTCCCGGTAGGCTTTTGCCGTCTCCAGCACATCCGGCTGGGGAAGCCGCTCTTCCTCGTCGTAGGCATATTTGCGCGCCTGCTCTTCCAGGTTCTTCACCTTCGGGACGATTTCCTGCACCCGGGCCTGGGCAGCGTCCGCCTGCTCGTTGAGCTGGGCGATGCTGTCCTGCTTCTGCTTCTCTTCCTCGGCCAGCTTTTCCAGGTCGTCCAGCGCCTCGACTTTGGCCGCGGAGATATCCGCAAGCCGCTGCTTTTCCTGTTCCACCTTGAACTGGGTCACCGTCAGATGCTCTTCCGTGCTGCCGCGCTCGCCTCGCTGCAGATCCGTGTACCCGGCCCCGATCATGTGCTCGTAGAAATCGTCCTGCAGGACGGAATAGGACTTTTTCAGCAGCTTCTTTCCGCTGGGGGTGAGCATCGGCTCGCCGTAATCATCAACGGCCTGCTTGGAATCCCACTTCTTGCTCCGGCTGACCTGCATGACCGTCTCCTTGACCGTTCCGATCAGAGCCGGGTCCTTACATCGTTTCGACCAGAGAATTTGCTTTTCCACCACCGGGACATAGACCACATGCAGATGATAGTGGTAGATATCCTCTCTCAGCGCTTCGGACATGGCCCGGTTGCGCTCGTCGGCATGCATGACGGCGGAGAGAATAAACTGCTCGCCTCCGACGATCTTCACCGCAGCTTCATAGGCGTCGGCATAGAATTGCTTCGCAAATTCATAGCCGCCGTTGTTGTAGAAGTAGGCGGAGTTCACATCAAAGATCAGCTCGCAAAATTTCGTGGAGTCCGGCTTCTGCCCCCAGGTGGAAATGACTTTTTGCTGTTCCAGTTCTTTGAACATGTCTTCGTAGGAGCCAGTCGGTTCCTTGAAATGAACATTGAACGAGGTACGCTCCGGGACGATATCCGGGTTGGAGTAGATCTCCTTTTGCCGCTCGTTGTGGGCCTGAGCGCCCTTGATGGTGTCGCTTTTTTCAGATCGCGATTTCTGGCGACGGTGCGATCAATCCCGTCGTTTCTTGCCATGGGCAACACCTCCTTTTCTTTGTTTTGAGAACCGTTTGGGTTCCGGGGATCACTTCTGCGGAAGTGTAATAACCCACTATGGTACTTTCATCCACAGGCTGCAAAGTACCGTGGGCTCTGCCGAGAGCACAGGGGACGCGGCTGCTTCCCCAGTACCCCTTCGCCGGATCGCCGCCTCATCCTCGCCGCCGATCCGTGCTTTCAAATTGATAGCAGCGCCCAAACCGCGTGCTATCATTTTGAAAGCAACAAAAGCTGTTGGCGAAATCCAGGATGTCGGCAGGGATCTCCTCCGATGCCTCCACCGTGGATTCCGGGCTCTCACCCTCCGGAAGCACAAAAAGCCGCTGGGTACGCATCTCCCGACAGATTTCTTCTGCCAGGGCGCGTACATCCAGCGGCATCTCGTTTGCCTCCTGCGCCATCAGCTTTCTCAGACCTTCGATCAGGAAGGCGTTCATGGAGAGCGTCTGTGATTCGCTCTTCTCATGCAGCCATTCCCAGATCTCCCGGTCTGTCTTACGGTTGAGATCGAAGCGGAGAAGCAGCGTCTTCTCGTTCTTTCCCATGATTACATCACGCATCCCTCCGTTTCAGATTGTTCAGAGCCAGTAGCTCATAGCCTTTGGCCGTGGCGCAGATGTCCTCGATAAACTGCACACGGCAGCCATTACCGTTCCAGAAGTGTTTGAGAATACACGCCCCGCCGCCCATGACGGTGAGCCGCATGATCTCCGGGTTGAACTCATATTCCCGGAGCTTGGCAAGGATCGTGCCGGAATACTCCTCGGCAGCCTTGCGCATGACCGAGGTGTATTTCTCCGCAAGGTCTGCGTTCCCACGGCGCAGGAAGTCCTCGCACACATCGTAAGGCATGGCAAAGCCGCTGACCGCCAGCAGCTCGTTGGACATGCGGATGATGCACTGCTCCACGCCAAGCTTGTCTGTGTAGCAGCGGCTGGAGATGGGCTTGCCATCCTTGATGAGCATGGTGTTCATCGTCCCGTTGCCGATGTCCGCCAGGATGTTCAGCCCCTTGAAGTCTCCGAGCCTCTGCACCACCCCGGCGAAGCCCTGGGGGAAAACCTGTACATCGTCGATGCGCACCAGATAATCCTGCCCGTGATGCCGAAACTCGATCAGCTCATTGCGCATGAGATACTTGCGAAAGGCCTCCTTCTGGGCTGCGATCCACTGGATCGGCAAACCAACAGCCAGCACGGCCTCACACTCCGTGATGTGCCGGAACTCCAGTTCCCTGGCCAATGCGGCAACGGTGAGAATGTAGTAATCCTCGTCCTGGCTCTTGTCGCTGACAAAGCCCTTGTGCTCTTCGCCTACCACGTAATACTTGCCCTCATAGAAGAGCGCGTCCGCCGTCATGGCGGGTTCACTGTCGTAGGCTTTGACGCCCGAGCGAAAGACCACATGCCGACACTTGATATTGCCGAAGCCGTGGTCGATGCCGATGATTTCTTTTCCGTTGTAGTTGTAATGTTCCATTAAGAATCCTCCTTAACATGATTTTCGCTTGTGTTTTCTTCCGGGTCAGACGGGTCAAGCGTTCCTCCGGCTGATCCTTTTTGCTGCCTGCCATGGGTTCTACGGCACGGATGCGCTGTTCCAGCGTTCCGGCGCGGTCTTACAAATGTTTATAACAGGGTTCACCTCCTTTCTCCGCCCTCGAAAAGTGA
>CACZXQ010000031.1 GCA_902785115.1 Oscillospiraceae bacterium
TTCGTTGGGCGCAAAAATCGCTCGAAAATTGCCAGCTCACAGGTGCTTGGGCAGTTTTCGTGTAGCAGGTTTGGGTCGAGGCGAGGCGCAGACCGCAGGAAATACTCCTGTATTTTCAAGGGCTGGAACGAAGCATCGACCCAAACCTGCACGCGAAAACCGGCAGGGGTTCGAATCCACCAAGCCTATGCTTTAGAAAGAAAGGCCGAACGGATGCGAAGATGCGATGCGCCATCAGGCGGTCAAAAAATCGCCTTCAGCTCGGCTGCGCGAACCGGATCGGGGCGGAATTTTTCTCATAGAGCGTCCCGCGCGAGGAGAGCAAGCCGTTGGCCGACACGTCGTCCGTGCCGGAGACGTGGCCGAGATAGCTGCGCAGAGCCAGCATATAGAGGATCTGCAGCATATCCGCCAGGAGAACGACGCCCTCCTGCGCCCGGGTCAGGGGAAAAGTAATGCTCTTTTCCATTTTCCGCTTCAAACCTTATCCGTCAGATAATCGACAAAATCCTGAATGGTATAGATGCTTCTGAGATCGGCAGTCTCGATCTCGATGTCATATTCGTCTTCCACATCGCCGATCATGGTCATGATATCGAGGGAGCTCATTTGCAGGTCGTCCACGAACCTGGTATCGGGCGTGAGGCCGCCATCGGGCTCTTCGACATAGTTGAGCAGAATTTCACAGATTTTTTCGTACATGATTTTTCCTCCTTCAAAATACTTCGTTATATGCATTTATCAATCAGCTCGCGCAGGCTGGTTTCCGGTTCGTTCAGACCGTTTTCCAGGAAGCGGAGCATAAAGTTGTGGAACTTCTCCACACTCTCCCGGCGGGTGTAGTCTACCGAGTACTGGTAGCTTGCACGCACCGTGCCGCAGTTGCTGTCCGGAACCACGATCATATAGAACGGCGTCAGAGCAAGCCCGTTGGAGACAAAGCGAAAATGGAATTTCGGCAGTCCCTCCGGCAGCTTCATGCGCGCAAAATACGATAAGGTCGCCATATCATAGCCGCAGCCCTCCGGGGTCTGAAAACGTCTCTGCAGCAGGTCTCTCTGATGGGTGCCCTTGACTTTGACGTAGCGCAGCGCCTGATTGTGCACATCGGTCAGCGCGACAAGCGCTTGCGAAAAGCGCAGTTCCTCCGGGAGAACGGTTCGGAACAGGAAGGAGTTTCCCATCGTCATGCCGCAGCGCTTCTCATACAGAGATGCGCGGCAGTTTGAAATCATCTGCAGCGTCACATCGTCCGTGCCGGAGACGCGGCCAAGGAAGCTGCGAAGCGCAAGTATATAGTAGTTCTGCGGCGAGATGTTGTTCTCTCTGCTCGCCGCTTCGATTCTCTCGGCAAAGCCCACGGGCAGCATGTAGTCGATCACGTCGCCCACAAGCTGCGTGAAGTCCATAAGCTTTCCGTATTGCGCGCCATCCACAAACTCACTTGATCCGAGACCGTTGAGAGAGGTGAAGCGCGGTTCTGTCTCAAAGGACTTGTTCTGCTCAAGCAGCAGCTTTTCATAGAGCGGCATGCGTTTTTTGTCCTGCTCCAGAATAATCCAGGGCTCCGGTCCTGGCGCTGGCAGAGTCGTTCCCTTGACCAACGCATCATAGACCGCCATCAGGTATTGCAGGGCGTAGACCGCAGCATAACCGTCAAAGATAAAATGCTCAAAGCAGAAGAACAACCCGCTTTTGCCGTCGGCATAGCGGAACAGCCGGATCAGGTAGAGCGGGATATCCCCGAAAGGATCGGAGAATGCCTCCTGCGCCCAGCCGAGAAAAAGCTCACTGCGTTCGGCCTCGTCCAGCTCCCCCAATTCCACGCTTTCGATCCGCTCCGGCACATACTCGCTGAGATACTGCAGGATCTCCCCATCCTCTCCCCGGTGCATCTGCACCCGGAAATAGGGCAGGTGCGCGATCATCTCCCGCACTGCTCTCTGCAGCAGCGTTTCCTCCACCGCTTCGTCAAAAGAGAGACAGGCCGCCTCGTTCAGCAGTTCCATGGACTGCAGCGGCGCTGCGTAGTCCGCAAGCGCCTGCTGCTGCATCGTCATGGGGTAGTATTTCTTATTTTCCATTTTTATCCTTCCCATTTCGTGCCGCTCGTTGTTTTCGCGTTCAGCAGATAGCGTTTGATCTTCATAGTGGTGGTTTTTTCAAAGGGGATCTTGCGCAGCTTTACGCGGTGGATGTTCTTGGAGGCGGGCATTTTGCAGTTGAAGCGCTTCACGTCCTCGTCCAGACGCTCTTTGGCGTCGGGGAACTGCTCCTCATCCAGATAAAACTCCGCCGTGATGTCCTTATCCTCCTCGTAGACCGCTACCTCCTTGACGTATTCGATGCGCCCGAGCTTCTGCTCCAGCTCCTCGGGGGAGATGTTCTTGCCGTTTGCGAGGATGATGAGGTTTTTCTTGCGCCCGGTTATGTAGAGGAAGCCGTCCTTGTCGAGCCGCCCGTAATCCCCGGTTTTGAACCACTCGCCGTCAAAGGCCTCCGCGGTCGCCTCCGGGTCCTTGTAGTAGCCCTTCATGACATTGCTGCCCGCCACATAGATCTCACCGATGCCGTTTTCGTCCGAGTCGTGGATCATGACGCGGTTGCAGGGCAGGGGTCTGCCCACGCTGCCGAAGCGGAAATAGTTGTTGCGGTTCACCGCCACCACCGGCGAGCACTCGGTGATGCCATAGCCGTTGATGACGTTGATGCCCATGTCGAAAAGCTCCCGCTGCAGTTTTTCGTCCAGCGCCGCGCCGCCGCAGATGATCATCTCAAGGTTGCCGCCCAGGCTCTGATGCACCAGCTTGAATAGCGGCTTTCTAAGGTCGATGCCCACCTTCATCAGCGCCCGGCTGAAAAAGAGCGCGCGCTTGAGGTCGCCCTCCCTGCCCTGGTTGCGGGCGTTCTGCCAGATGCCCTTGTGCAACATCTCCACCATCAGGGGAACCGCGGAGATGTTCTGAGGATGGTTGCGGTTCAAGTCCTTCACGACGCGCTTCATGTTGCTGCTGATGTGCGCGTCCACCGAGTAGAGGAAGGCCGCGAACATGGCGGAAGCCCAGGAGAAGGTGTGATTCATGGGCAGGAAGATCTGGGTGTTGCGGGCGGTGACGCATTTGCAGGTGGCCACCACGTCGCTGGCAAGATTGCCGTGCGTGAGCATGACGCCCTTGCTCTTGCCCGAGGTGCCGGAGGTGTAGACGATGCAGGCCAGCGTGTCCGCTCCAACCCGCGCATCGTCAAAGGCGGTGCTGCCCTGTGCGAGCAGGCGCTCCCCCTCCGCGATGCAGGCATCCAGCTCCGCCAGCGGGTAATGCGCGATCGCCGGCAGCGCGTCGCCGAGGGAGTCAAAATAGTCGATGGTCTTCCTGAACTTCTCCGAATAGAAGATCGCCGCGCAGTCACAATGCCGCACCAGCTCCGCCAGCTCCTCCTGCGGCAGCTCCTTGTCCAGCGGAACCGCCACGTTTCCGCTGTTGGTAATGCCGAAATAGGAAAGGCACCACTCGGTGGAGTTTTCGCCCAGCAGGGCGATGCTGCGCCCGGTGTAGCCGTGGCCGAGCAGGAAGCTGCCCACCACGCGGATCTTTTTACCCGCTTCGATAAAGCTTACCGGTTCGTCATTCTGACGACCCGTATAAAAAATCGTGTGTTTACCGCCGTTTTCCTCGCCGTAGCGGATCAGCCCGCGCAGCGTATCAACGTCCGGGATGTCATAGTACGGGTACGGACGGTTCTTCATGCCGCATGCCTCCGTGATAACATTGTAATGTTTCCCAACGTGACAGGAATGCCATGAAAAATGAAAAACTTGCGTTTTTTAATAGCCAAAAATTATATCATGCTTTTTTCAATTGTACAGCAAATCTTTCCCGCTTACGCAAATAATTTCCGGGCGCTGCTTCAAAAATTTTATTAAAAACGCCGTGCCCTCTTCCTTCTTTGGCCTGTTGGGTGTATAATACAAAAAACGAGATCCACGGAAGGGCTTTTCAGAAAAATTGCCCAAAAACGTTTAAAAGAGAAAGGATACTGAGCATGAACTATCAGGCACAATATGAAGCCAAGCGCATGAGCGCCGAGGCCGTTGCCGCCGAGGTGCAGAGCGGGTGGCTGATCGGCATGGACAGCTCCGCGGGGCACACCCCCACGCTCATCAGCGCCGTGGCTGCCCGCGCGAAAAACAGCGAGCTCACGGACGTAAAGGTGCACACCCTGCTGGATGTGTACCCGATGGAATTTTTTGCCGACAACAGTCTTCTCGGCAGGCTCACCAATGTGGCCTGGTTCTCCGGCGGCGGCTCCCGCAGGGCGGTCAACGGCGGCTACGGCGACGTGATCCCCAACTATTACCGGGATATTCCCAAATACATCCGCGCCATGTACGATTACGACGCCTTCTTTGTCTCCGTCTCCCCCATGGACAAGCACGGCTATTTCTCTTTGGCGACGGTCTGCTCCTACAGCCCCGCCATGATGGAGAAATCCCGTCGCATCTATCTGGAGGTAAACGATCATCAGCCGCGCGCCGTCTGCGGTGGGCAGATCCACATCTCCCAGGTCACGGGGCTCATCGAGGTGAGCCAGCCCCTGCCCGTGATGCCGGCGGCAAAGATCGACGCGGTCAGCGAAACCATCGGCGGCCTCATCGCGGAGCGCATTGCGGACGGCTCCTGCATCCAGCTCGGCATCGGCGCGATCCCCGACGCCGTGGGCGCGGCGCTCAAGGCAAAGCACGACCTCGGCATCCACACGGAGCTCTTTACCGACTCGATGGTCGAGCTGATCGCCTGCGGCGCGGTGAATAACAGCAAAAAGCAGATCCACCGTCTGCAGAGCGTCACCACCTTTGCCTACGGCTCCCAGCGGATCTATGACTACATCGACGACAACCCCGGCATCGCCCTGCTGCCCGTGGACTACGTCAACGACCCGAACGTGATCTGCCGGAACGATAACATGATCTCCATCAACGCCGCGCTGGAGGTGGATCTCTGGGGTCAGGTCTGCGCGGAGAGCGTGGGCACCCGCCACATGTCCGGCACCGGCGGGCAGGTGGACTATGTGCGCGGCGCCTGCCAGTCGAAGGGCGGCAAGAGCTTTATCGCCTTTTCCTCCACCGCGAAGGGCGATACCATCAGCAAGATCAAATCCACCCTGACCCCCGGCGCGGTCATCACCACCAGCAAGAACGACGTGGATTACATCGTCACCGAGTACGGCGTGGCGCATCTGCGGGGCGAGCCCCTCTCGAAGCGCGCCGCGCAGCTCATCGCCATCGCCCATCCCAATTTCCGCGACGAGCTGCGCTTTGAAGCCAAAAAGCGCGGGATCCTGATTTGATGAACAGGGGCTTAGAGAAAACACAGTTTTCACTAAGCCCCTGTTTTGCGTCGTGAGTTTTGCGTTTTGAGATTCTCTCATAGCTTTTATCGTAATGCTTCCTTTTACCCGCTCGTCACTACGGTTGGAAAAGTCTCTTTTCCCCGTTTTCTCCTCAAAGCTCAGCGCTCAAAACGCAAAACTATGGGGATGTGTTTTTTCACATCCCCAAATATTTTACCAGCGTCTGCGGCGCTCACGCGCCTGCATGACCGCCACCGCGACCGCCAGGATCGCGACAAGCACGAAGGCCGCGGCAAACATCCAGGTTTCCCGCAAGAAGTCACGCAGCGGCGATTTTGTATCTTCGGATCGCGCGGACTGTGCAGAGGGCGCGGCAGTTTCCGACACCGTCCCCGCCTCGAACGGCGATTCGTTCTCCCCGCTCGGAGCCGCCGGGACTTCCTCCGTCCAGCTCAGCGCGACCGGTACGCTTGCCGTATTGGTGTTTTTCGCGGCGTTATCCTGCTCGGCAAAGAGCAGCAGCGTCCCCCCTTCGGGTACGTTCGGCGCGAAGCGCACTTCGCCCGCGGCGCTCTCCGCCCGCGCAAGGCAGCCGTAAAGCACATTTCTGCCCTCGGCGTCCCGCGCCAGCACGGAGATCCAGGCGCCTGCCGGGGCGTCATCGTAGCGCACGGTCAGCAGCCCGTCGGAATAGCTCGTCTCCGTCACGCTAAGCTGCAGCGCGCCGTCCGTCACGCTGGCCTTCCATTCGCCGTTCGGGGAAGCGGGCATCGCCCCGATCTCTCCGGGCGCAAGCGTCCGATCCGCCGCCGCGAGGTAAAGAAGCTTCTCCCCGTCCAGGTTGGCCGCCGGGCGGACGCCCCAGCTTCCCCAGACCAGAAAATCATGTACCTGATCGCCCTCGAGCACGAGCCCGGCATAATCGGGGTGCGCGGCGTGGGGGGTACGCAGCCAGTAATAGGCGGGCTTTCCGTCGACAATGCAGGTCGCGCTCAGGCCGGGGTCGCCGTCGTTGGGGCCGATATAGTCCCCGAGCTCCCTCACCGAGGGGTAAAAGACCTGTTCGTTCTCCAGCGCCACCGCGCCCCAGCTCAGCCCATATTGCTGCAGCGCCTCCTCACTTTTGCTGACGGCCGGGATCGCCGCCTGCTCCGCCGGGGTGAAGTTCTGTGCCAGGAAATCAGCGCACCAGGCCTGGCCTTCGCTGCCCTGCCAGGCAGCCTTCGTCCAGCTGTAGACCGCGCCCTGGTTTGTAAGCGTCTGCTCCGTGAGGAGGAAAAGCCCGTCCTCTCCGACGTTGGTGGCATCAGCGTCAAGCACGAGCCAGCGCAGGGGCGAGCCCTGCCAGCTGCCCAAATACACGATATCGCCCTTCTGCACGCCGCCTTCGGCAAAGGCCGAAGAGCCCATGCACAGCAGAAGCGCCAGCAGGAGCAGCAGGGCTGCCATTTTTTTCCTCATTCGTTTACCTCCTTGCCGAAAAAGGCCGTGAAAAAGCCTTTTCACAGCCTTTTTATATCATTTTCTTCTGCGTCCGGATTTCCTGGGGCTGAACACCGCCGTCAAAATCAGCAGCAGCAGACACACGGCGACGCCGCCGAGCAGCAGCAGCTGAATATCCGAGAAGCCCTCAACGCCAAGCGCTTCCCCGATGCCGAGGTCAACCGCCTTTTCGCTGCTCTCGTAGCTCAGGGGGCGCGTCACGGTCTGGCCGCAGACGGAGCAGACGCCGGTCTCCTCCCCGGGCTGCGCGGATGTCGCGGCGCGGGTGATGTGCCAAACGTAGAGATGCGCTTCCGGAGCGCCGGTCTCGCCGGTATCCGCGTAGACGCGCCAGTGGGAGGCGCTGTCAGAAGAGTAGGAGAAGCTGCGCTGCGCGGGAGCAGGGGCAGGCTCCGCCGTCGCCGCGGGCTCCGGTATAAGCACCGGTTCCGGCGTAAGCACCGGCTCCGGCGTGGGCGTGGGTGTCGGCGTCGGTTCCGGCGTGACCACCGCCGCAGGAGTCGGGGCGGGGTTATTGGTCACGGTGATGGTGGCCCTGTCGCTGTCGGCATAGCTCTGATGCCCCACACTCCAGTGGCGGCAGTAAACCTTCCAGCCGTTCATCTCCGCGGGGATGTTATGCACGAGAAACCGATCGCTGTCCTGCCCGGAAACCGTCACCAGAGGCCACTTGGAAGCGGCGTCCGCCGCCGGGATGCTCTGCCCGCCGTCCGGCGACTCAAAGAACCACTCCCGCGATTCGGTATAGGTGCTGGAGACGACGAAGCTCGCCCAGCCGCCGATCTCCACGCTCTCGCCGGTAGGCTGCTTGATGGGCGAAGGCGCCCATACCTGCGCCGTATAGGTCTTGCGCAGCGTGGCCGAGAGCCCGTCCTCCGAGACTGCGACCGTTACGCCGTCGGCCTTGTTGTTGATATATCCCGTGGGGTTGGCAGAAAACACCTTACCCGCGTTCGCGGCGTAATTTACATTCAGCGTATAGTTCCCGCTGCCAAAGGAGCCGCTGACCTGGCCGCCGACAGCATCCGTCCAATAAGCGGAGGTGATGCTGCAGTCCGTGGAGCTGGAGGACACGTTCACATAGCTTAGATCCATCATTACCACCGGCGTAAAATTGAGCGAGCAGAGGACGCGCTCGATCGTGCCCGTGTCCGCCGCCCCCGCCTGTATTGGCGCAAGGCACAGTACTGACAGCACGAGGCACAGCGATAGCAGCGCCGCAAGCAGCCGGTTCCTGTTTCTCATCCTCTCCGCCTCCCCAGTTGTTAATAAAATATGTATAAATTATATGCCCGTTCTCCCCTGCGGTCAAGCAGAAATTTCGCGCTTTTTCGACACGGCGGCCGTCGGCAAGGCGCTTGAAATTCCGGAGAAGCCTGCTATAATATCAGCATTAAAATGGGGAGCGATACAATGAAAACTTTTCACGCGGGACAATGCGATATTGCCGTGATCGGCGCGGGGCACGCGGGCATTGAGGCCGCCCTTGCGGCGGCAAGGCTGGGGCTGGAGACCATGTGCTTCACGGTGAATCTCGACAGCGTGGGCAACATGCCCTGCAATCCCGCCATCGGCGGCACCGGCAAGGGTCACCTTGTGCGGGAGCTGGACGCGCTCGGCGGCGAAATGGCAAAGGCGGCGGACAAAGCCTGCATCCAGTACCGGATGCTGAACCTCGGAAAAGGCCCCGCGGTGCACTCCCTGCGGGCGCAGGCCGACCGGCGGCGCTACCAGGAAACCATGAAGCATACGCTGGAAAAGCAGGCGCATCTGCACGTCCGGCAGGCGGAGATCGTGGACATCGGCGTGGAAAACGGCGCTGTCCGCTCCGTCACGACGCACACGGGCGCGGTCTATGACTGCAAGGCCGTTATCATCGCCTCCGGCACCTATCTGGACGGGCGCACCATCGTGGGCGAGGTGCTCAGGAGCGAAGGCCCCGACGGACTTGCCGCGGCGAAAACGCTCTCCGCCCGTCTGCGAGAGCTTGGGCTTGCGCTGCGCCGCTTCAAGACCGGCACGCCGCCCCGCGTCAACGCCCGGACGGTGGATTTTTCCAAAATGGAGATCCAGGAGGGCGACGCTGAGCCTGAGGCCTTTTCCTTTGAAACCGAACAGGCGCCTGAGAACCGGGCGGTCTGCTATCTGACCTACACGAACGGGGAAACCCACCGCATCATCCGCGAAAACCTTGACCGCAGCCCGATCTACTCCGGCGTCATCGAGGGCGTGGGGCCGCGCTACTGCCCCAGCATCGAGACAAAGGTGATGACCTTTGCCGACAAGCCACGGCACCAGCTCTTTGTGGAGCCGATGGGCTTGAACACCGAGGAGCTCTACATTCAGGGCTTTTCCTCCTCCCTGCCCGAGGAGGTGCAGCTTCAGATGCTGCACACGATCCCGGGGCTGGAGCGGGCGGAAATGACCCGCTGCGCCTACGCGATCGAATACGACTGTATCGACCCGACGGAGCTTCTGCCCACGCTCGAGACGAAGAAGGTCAGCGGGCTTTACGGCGCGGGACAGTTCAACGGCTCCTCCGGCTATGAGGAGGCGGCGGTGCAGGGCTTTGTCGCGGGCGTGAACGCGGCCTTGAAGTGCAAGGGAGAGGAGCCGATGATCCTGCGCCGCTCGGACGGCTACATCGGCATCCTGATCGACGACCTTGTGACCAAGGGCACGAATGAGCCTTACCGCGTGATGACCTCGCGCAGTGAATACCGTCTGCTGCACCGGCAGGATAACGCCGACGAGCGCCTTGCCGCCATCGGAAAGCGCATCGGGCTTGTAGATGACGCGCGCTATCAGGCGGTGCTGGCAAAATACGAGCAGGTGGCGCAGGAGCAGAAGCGCCTGGAGGACACCCACATCCCGCCCTCGGAGGCACTGAATGCGCTGCTCAGCGTGCGCGGCACCGCCCCGGTGACAGGCGGCGCGTCGCTGGCCGATCTCATCCGCCGCCCGCAGCTCAGTTACCTCGACCTCGCGCCCTTCGACCCGGCGCGTCCCGCGCTTCGCCGCGCCGTGTGGCAGCAGGCGGAGATCCGCCTGAAATACGAGGGCTACATCAAACGCCAGCTCAAGCAGGCGGAGGAATTTACCCGTCTGGAGGATCGAAGCCTCCCCGCTGACATCGACTATGACGCGGTGACGGGGCTTCGCCTCGAGGCGCGGGAAAAGCTCAAAAAGATCCGCCCGCAGAACTTCGGCCAGGCCAGTCGTATCTCCGGCGTCTCCCCGGCGGACGTGTCGGTGCTGATGATCTACTGCGAACAGTAGTCAGTGGCCAGTGGTGTAGGGGCGACCCTTGCGGTCGCCCGTTTAGCGGTCAGCGGCGTAGAGGCGATCCCTTTATTCTTCATCTCAGGTGGTATACGACATGAAAATTGTCCTCGGTTTTTCCGGCGGGGTGGACTCCGCCGTATGCGCAAGGCTGCTCACGCAGCAGGGGCACGAGGTGCATGGACTGTACCTCGACAACGCGGGCGCGGAGGCGCTTGCCGACACTGTGGGCGCGGCAGAGTACCTCGGCATCCCCCTCACCGTGCTCGACGTGAAAGCAGAGCTGGAGGAAAAAGTCTGCCGCCCCTTCACGGATGCCTATCTCCGGGGTGAGACGCCGAACCCCTGCGTGCTCTGCAATCCGGCGATGAAGTTCAAGAACCTGCTCGCACTCGCGGACACGCTCGGTGCGAAGGCGATCGCCACCGGGCATTACGCGAGGGCGGAAAACGGCGCGCTCTACAAAGGCCAGCCTGCAAATGACCAGAGCTATATGCTCTGCCGCCTGACGCGCGAGCAGCTCCAGCGCCTGGTGCTGCCGCTGGGCGGCTATGAAAAGAAGCAGGTGCGCGCGCTGGCGGAGGACTTCGGTCTGCCGGTCGCCCACAAGCCGGACAGCATGGAGATCTGCTTTATCCCGGACAAGGACTACATCGGCTGGCTGGGGCAGCGCGCAGCGCTCCCGCCGCCGGGGGACTTCGTGTTCCACGGGGAGACGATCGGGCGGCACGAGGGTATCCACCGCTATACCGTGGGGCAGCGCCGACCGGGGCTTTACGACGGGCGCAAGCTATACATCTCCCGCATCGACGCGGTGCAGAACCGCATCGAGCTTGCGTTGTGGGAGGAGCTGTTTCAAACGGAGGTCACGGCGCGGGACTTTAACTGGCTCGTTGATCCGCCCGAAGCGCCGATCTGCGCCACGGTGCGCGTGCGGTACACAAAGTGGGAAAACCCGCCCTGCACGGCGTACATTGAGGGTGATCGGGTAAAAATCCACTGTGACGAGCCGGTGCGCGCCCCGGCCGCCGGACAGTCGGCGGTGCTCTACGACGGCGACCGCCTCCTCGGCGGCGGGTTTATCGTCAATGAAAAATGACAAATGATACACTGATCGTAGGGGCGACCGCAGGGGTCGCCCCTACGCCGCCGACCACTTCGATTTACCCTTGCGTTCCCACGTTATCCTTGATATAATATAATATGTCAGCAAACCCAAATAAAAAACACAGGAGGATAATCGCATGAAAAAACTGATCGCGCTTCTTCTGACCCTTGTCCTCGTCCTGTCGCTCGGCTGCACCGCTTTTGCCGAAGGCGAGGAGCCCGCGCTCACGAAGGATCTCGTCATCCTCTACACCAGCGACGTGCACTGCGGCATCGAACAGGGCTGGGGCTACGCCGGCCTGTACGCTGTCAAAGAGGCTCTGTCCCAGACGAAGAACGTCCTGCTCGTGGACGACGGCGACGCCATTCAGGGCGAGCCTGTCGGCACCATGACCCGCGGCGAGGCCATCATCAACATCATGAACGCCGTCGGCTACGATGTGGCTATCCCCGGCAACCATGAGTTCGACTACGGCATGGAGCGCTTCCTCGAGCTGGTCGAAATGGCCAATTTCCCCTACATCAGCGTCAACTTCACCAAAGAGGGCAAAACCGTCTTTGATCCCTACGTCATCAAAGAGGTCGAGGGTGTGAAGATCGCCTTCGTCGGCGTCACCACGCCCACCACCCCGCGTTCCTCCACGCCCCGCTACTTCATGAACGAGCAGGGCGAGTTTATCTACGGCTTCCTGCAGGACGAGACCGGTGAGGCTCTCTACAATGCCGTGCAGAAGGCTGTCGACGATGCCCGCGCCGAAGGCGCCAAGTACGTCATCGTCATGGGTCACCTGGGCGATGAGACCGAGTGCATCCCCTGGACCTATGCCGACGTGATCTCCCACACCAACGGCATCGACGCCTTCCTCGACGGTCATGCCCACGACACCGAGCAGGTCATCATGAAGAACAAAGACGGCGAGGACGTTGTCCGCTCCGCCTGCGGCACCAAGCTTGCCCACATCGGCGCGCTGACCATCACCACCGACGGCAAGATCTCCTCCGAGCTCTACTCCTGGAACAGCAGCGTTGCCGCGCCCAAGCTCCTCGGCATCGACAACGCGGTGAGCGCCGCCGTCTCCGACGCGGCGGACGCCCTGAACGAAAAGCTCGCGCAGGTCGTGGCGCACACCGCTGTCGATCTCGTGATCTACGATCCTGAGGCCACCACCGACGACGGCAAGCCCATCCGCATCGTCCGCAGAACCGAGACCAACCTTGGCGACCTCTGCGCCGACGCTTACCTCGACCAGTCCGGCGAGGCTGACATCGCCTTCGTCAACGGCGGCGGCATCCGCGTTCCCATCGCCCAGGGCGACATCACCATGAACGACATTCTCAAGGTACACCCCTTCGGCAACAGCCTGACCGTGATCGAGGTCACCGGCCAGCAGGTGCTTGACGCGCTGGAGTGGTCCGTGCATGCCGAGCCGGGCGAGTTCGGCGGCTTCAACCATGTCGCGGGTCTGACCTTCGAGTTCGACCCCAACATCCCCAGCCCCTGCACCTCTGACGACAACGGCTTCTTCACCGGCATCCCCGAGGGCGCGCAGCGCCGCGTGCGCAACGTCCTCGTCGCCGGTCAGCCCATCGACCCGAACGCCACCTACAAGCTCGCCTCCCATGACTACCAGCTTCTGGACAACGGCGACGGCTACACCATGTTCGACGGCGCCAAGGTTCTGCAGGAGTCTGTGAAGCTCGACAACCAGGTTCTGCTTGACTACATCGTGGATACCCTCGGCGGCGTGGTCGGCGAAGAATACGCCGATCCCTACGGCCAGGGCCGTATCGTTGCCGTCGGCTGATGCGTTGTGAGTTTTGCGTTTTGAGGAAAACAAAATTTCTCAAAACGCAACTCTCAAAACGCAAAACGATAACAAAAAAGGATGTGACTTTCGTCGCATCCTTTTTTGTTATCCCCTGTTTCGCATCACGGTCTTCATGCGAAGAGAGTGATCGAGAATACTCTTTCTCAGGCGCAGGTTTTTCGGCGTGACCTCCAGCAGCTCATCGTCCGCAAGGAACTCCAGGCACTGCTCAAGGCTCAGGATGCGCGGCGGCACGAGGCGCAGCGCTTCGTCGGAGCCGGAGGCGCGGGTGTTCGTCAGGTGCTTTGTGCGGCAGACGTTCACGGGCACGTCGTCCTGCTTGGGGCAGACGCCCACGACCATGCCGGCATAGACCTTGGTGCCGGGGGTGATGAACATGGCGCCGCGCTCCTGCGCGTTCCAGATGCCGTAGGCCACGGCCTCGCCGGTCTCGAAGGCGATCAGGGAGCCGGTGTTGCGCCGGGCGATCTCGCCCTTGTAGGGCTCGTAACGGTCAAAGACGGAGGCCAGGATGCCCTCGCCCTTCGTGTCGGTCAGAAACTCGTTGCGGTAGCCGAAGAGGCCGCGGGACGGAACCAGAAATTCCAGCTTCATGCGGTTGCCCACGGGGGTCATCTCGATGAACTCGCCCTTGCGCGCGCCGAGCTTTTCCATCACGGAGCCCATGGAGTCCTGCGGCACGTCCACCACGACGCGCTCGATCGGCTCACACTTCTTGCCGTCGATCTCCTGATACAGCACGCGCGGGGGCGAGACCTGGAACTCATAGCCCTCGCGGCGCATGGTCTCGATCAGGATGGAGAGGCTCATCTCGCCGCGCCCGGCGACATTGAAGCTGTCGGTGCTGTCGGGCACCTCGCTCACGCGCAGGGATACGTCCTTGAGCGTCTCGCGCATGAGGCGGTCGCGGATCTGACGGGAGGTGACAAACTTGCCCTCGCGCCCGGCAAAGGGGCTGTCGTTGACCGAGAAGGTCATCTCCAGCGTGGGGGCGCTGATCTTCACGAAGGGCAGCGGCTCGGCAAAGCCCTTCGCGCAGATCGTGTCGCCGATGGTGATGTCGCCGATGCCGGACATGGCGATGATGTTGCCCGCGCCGGCCTCGGTGACGGGGACGCGGCTCAGCCCCTCAAACTGGTAGAGGGACACGGCCTTGGCCTTCATCGTCGGCTCGTCGGGGTTATGGTAGTTGCAGACCTCGATCTCCTGGTTCTGCTGAATCACGCCGCGCTCGATGCGCCCGATGGCGATGCGCCCGACGTACTCGTTATAGTCCAGGCTGCTCACCAGCATCTGGAAGGGCGCCTCGGTGTCCATCTCCGGCGCGGGGATGTATTCGAGGATCGTTTCAAAGAGGGGCTTTAAGTCGGTGCCCACGCTGTCGGGGGAATAGCTCGCCGTGCCCTGACGGCCGGAGCAGAAGAGCATCGGGGAGTCAAGCTGCTCGTCGGTCGCGTCCAGATCCATCAGCAGCTCCAGCACCTCGTCGATGACCTCGTGGATGCGCTGGTCGGGGCGGTCGATCTTGTTGACGACGACGATCACGCGGTGACCCAGCTCGAGCGCGCGGCTCAAAACGAAGCGGGTCTGAGGCATGGGGCCTTCCGCCGCGTCCACCAGCAGGATGACGCCGTTGACCATCTTCAGAATGCGCTCCACCTCGCCGCCGAAGTCGGCGTGCCCCGGGGTGTCCACAATGTTGATCTTCGTATCGCCGTACCAGACGGCGGTGTTCTTGGCCATGATGGTGATGCCGCGCTCACGCTCCAGGTCGTTGGAGTCCATGACGCGATCCACAACCTCCTGGTTTTCCCGGTATACGCCAGACTGCTTGAGCAGCTCGTCCACCAGCGTGGTCTTGCCGTGGTCAACGTGGGCGATGATGGCGACGTTTCTCAGTTTGTCCATAAAGTAAGCTCCCTTTGCGAAAACACTTGATTTTTTTACATTATTTCAACACAAACTGGAATTTTAACACCATGCCGCCTAAATTGCAATAGTATTTGCAAAGCTTTTTGATCCGTGCTACAATGTGCGCAGAAACAGAAAGGAACATCCGCCATGAGCTTTCACTTTTTCGCCTACATCTCCCGCATGCGCTACATCGGGCGCTGGAGCCTGATGCGAAACGCCCTGCCCGAGAACATTCAGGAGCACAGCCACATGGTCGCGGTCATTGCCCACGCGCTCGGCGTCATCCGGCGGGACGTGTACGGCGTCCCCTGCGACCCGAACGCTGCGGCGGCCGTCGCCCTCTACCACGACGCGAGCGAGATTTTGACCGGCGATCTGCCGACGCCCATCAAATATCACAGCCGCAAGATCCGCGAGGCCTATCAGAAGGTGGAAAACCTTGCCTGCAGCAAGCTGCTCTCGACGCTGCCGGGAAAGCTCCGCCCCGCCTATGAGGATCTGCTGCTGGGCGAGAGCGCGAAGGAGCTGCACGATCTCGTGAAAGCCGCCGACAAGCTCTCAGCCTACATCAAGTGCGTCGAGGAGCGCAAGACCGGCAACAACGAGTTTTTCTCCGCCGAGAAGCAGACCCGCGCGGCGCTGGAGGAGGGCGACATGCCGGAGGTCAGGTATTTTTTGGAACACTTCATGCCGTCCTTTGAGCTGAATCTGGACGAGCTGGGAACGATTGAGGATTAAGCCATGGAAAACAGCAAACTGGAACGCATCAATGAGCTGGCGCGGCTTGCCAAGGAGCGCGCCTTGACCGAAGAGGAGCTTCAAGAGCGCGACGTACTTCGCAAAGAATACATCGCCGAGTGGCGGCAGGGTGCGATCGCCGTGCTGGAGAATACCTATGTCGTCACGCCGGACGGAAAGAAGCGGAAGCTGCAAAAAAGGAAATAGGGGCTGTGATTTTTCACATCCCCTACTTCCTATGCTTCAGAGCCATGAACAGATCCGGCAGCGCTTTGCCCGCCCAGGCGACGGCGCGGAAGGTCGGGAGGATCAGCGCGGGCTTCCCTGTTTGCAGCACGGTACACAGCGCCCTGACCGGAAGTCCGCCGGAACAGTCGCGGCAGCGGCGGCGCACCCGCTCGTTTTCCGCGATCTCACGCGCAAACGCAAGCTTTTGCGCCTTTGTCATCGGGCAGGAGGGCGCGTAGAGCACCGTGAGGCAGGAAAACACGCTCTTTGCGAACATATAGCGAAAATCTCGCTCGTCCGTGACGCCGAACGCGCGGCACAGCGTCTCCAGCCGTCTGTCGATTTCCAGGCAGACGGCGAATTTTTTGTCATACCAGCTTGAAATCAGGCTCTCACCCTCGTGCATGATGTAGCGATAGAGGCAGTCGGGCAGCACAGCGACGGTCTTCGCCCGCTCGAGGCAGGCAAAGGCGAACAGCCGATCCTCGCCCCAGCGGTAGTCCGGGAAGCGGATGCGTCCGGCGCGGATGGCCTCCGCCGAGAAGAGCTTGCCCCAGACCTGGTTCAGGAGGTTTGCCTTGTAGAGCCTGCCCAGCGCCGCGCCCAGCGTCTCGGGTGTAAAAATTTCGGCAGGCTCGCAGTAGTCCCGCCTCGTTCCGTCCTCCTCCACGATCGAAAAGCCGAAGATCACCATGTCCGCGCCGTTTTCCGCCGCGGCGATCGCCTTCTCCGCCGCGCATGGCAGCAGCTCGTCGTCCGCGTCGAGGAACATGACATAGCGCGTGTCCGCATCCAGCGCGTCAAGCGCGAGGTTGCGCGCCTTCGCGGGGCCGCCGTTCGGAACCGTCAGGGGCGTGAGCCGCGCATCCTCCTCCGCGAGGCGACGGAGAATCGACGCCGTCTCATCCGTGGAGCCGTCGTCCACCACTACAAGGCGCAGATCGCGATAGCTCTGGTTGAGTACGCTTCGCGCCGAACGCTCGATATACTTTTCGGCGTTGTACGCGGGCATGATCAGCGTCAGGGCGCTCATTTCTCCGCCTCCTCCCGGCTTGTGCGGTAAACCTCCGCCAGAAAATCGTGCATCGGCATCAGCTCCGCGTAGGTCTCCGCCAAAATCCGCGGCAGCTCGGGTGTGAGGATCACGCCGTCAAAGTCGCCGCGAAACTCCATCGTCACATACTTGCAGTTATACCAGCGGTTGAGCGCCTCGCCCCTGTCCCCCTTGGGGCGCTTATATTCCTCGCCCAGCAGGCGCAGGCCGGGCATCGCTTCCACGCCTTTCGCAAGGCGCTCGAAGCGGGCGGGATTGGCGTCGATGGCGCGGCGGTACTGCTCCATCATCGCCGGGCGCCAGCTCCAGAAGCCGAGGCCGTAGGAATAGCCCGCCGCGCCGATCTCAAACCAGAAGCTGGGGCCTTCGTTCTTGTCCTCGCTGAAGATCGAGAACCACAGATGATCCTTGTAGGGGCCGCGCCCGAAGAGCCGCCGCGCGTCCCGGTAAATGCGGGAAACATGCACATACACTTCCCGATCCGGGAAGCGCTCCGACACGAGGCGCCAGGTCTCCTGTCCGAGCGCCTTGAAGGGCTGGTTGAGGCAGCGCTCAAACTGTTCCTTGTGCGCCTGGAACCAGGGGCGCTCATTGTTGAAGCTCAATTCCCAGAGAAAATCGCTTGTTTCCTGTGTAAAACCTGTAAACATTGCATTACCTCTTTCTTTGCGTACACAGATTATAGCCGAAAAGGCGCCATTTCGCAACTGTACAATGGCAAAGAAGCGTGATATAATAAGCGCAGATGCGCTTATTATATTTGATTTTACGCCGTTTTTCTCGCCGCTTACGCGGCAACCGAAAAACATGGCGAATTATATCATAAGCCCGCTGGGCTTATGATAT